>NZ_JSEH01000015.1 GCF_000801335.2 Desulfovibrio sp. TomC | reverse complement strand
GGGGTCCGGGGGGATTATCCCCCCGGCGGGGTGCAGGGGCAGCGCCCCTGATTCTCTTTCTCTTCCCTACGAACTACTGGCCAAGGCCGCGCAGGCGCAGGCCGACGAGGCGAATGAACCCTGTGGCGTCGGCCTGATTATAGACCTCGTCTTTCTCGAAGGTGGCGAGTTTCGGGTTGTAGAGGCTATTGGGCGACTTGCGGCCCAGCGGATAGGCTTGGCCTTTGTACAGTTTGACCCGAACCGTGCCGGTGACGCGCTCCTGGGCCTGATCGATCATGGCCTGCAGGGCCTTGCGTTCCGGGGCGTACCAGAAGCCGTTGTAGACCATCTCGGCGTATTTGGGGATAAGCCCGTCGCGCAGGTGCATGACTTCGCGGTCCAGGCAAATGCCTTCGAGGTCGCGGTGAGCCACATGCAGGATGGTGCAGCCCGGGGTTTCGTAGATGCCGCGCGACTTCATGCCGACGAAACGGTTTTCCACCATGTCGATGCGGCCGATGCCGTGCTTGCCGCCCAGGGTGTTGAGCTTTTTAATGAGTGCGGCCGGCGAGAGCTTTTCGCCGTCAATGGCCACGGGATCACCGTGCTCAAAGTCTATGGTGACGACATCGGCCACGTCAGGGGCTTTTTCCACGGGCACGGTGAGCAGATAGGTGTCGGCGCTCGGTTCGTTCCAGGGGTCTTCCAGTTCGCTGCCCTCAAAGCTTAAGTGCATGAGGTTGCGGTCCATGCTGTGGTCCGAGCCCTTCTTGTCCGAGGGCACGGGAATGCCGTTGTCCTTGGCGAAATTGAGCAGGTCGGTGCGCGAGGCAAAGTCCCACTCGCGCCAGGGGGCGATGGTGCGCAGGTCCGGAGCCAGGACGCCGGTGGTCAGTTCGAACCGCACCTGATCGTTCCCCTTGCCGGTGGCGCCGTGAGCCACGGCCTGGGCTCCTTCGGCCCGGGCCACTTCCACCAGCCGCTTGGCGATAAGCGGCCGGGCAATGGAAGTGCCGAGCAGATAGCGGCCTTCGTAGACGGCCCCGGCCCGCAGCATGGGGAAAATAAAGTCCTTGGCGAATTCCTCGCGCAGATCGTCAATATAGGCCTTGGTCGCGCCGGTACGCAGCGCCTTGTCTTCCAGGCCGTCGAGCTCTTCTTCCTGGCCCAGGTCGCAGGTGACGGTGATCACCTCGCAATTATAGGTCTTTTTGATCCATTTGAGGATGACCGAGGTATCGAGGCCGCCGGAGTAGGCGAGAACCACTTTCTTGATGCTGCTCATGGCTGTTTCCTTATCAAATAGCAGGGGGCTAGTTGCCCTGGGTGAAAATCCATTCAAGGATGGCTTTTTGGACATGCAACCGATTTTCAGCCTCGTCCCAGACAATGGAAGCCGGACCCTCGATGACGGCGTCGGTGATTTCCTCGCCCCGATGGGCCGGCAGGCAATGCAGCACCTTGGCTCCGGGCGCAGCCTTGGCCAAGAGCGCGTCATTAATCTGGTAGCCGGCAAAAATCTTGACCCGCGCGGCGTGCTCGGCTTCCTGGCCCATGGAGGCCCAAACGTCGGTGTAGAGATAATTCGCCCCGGCAGCCGCCTCGGCCGGATCGGCCACGACCGTGACGTCGGCCCCTTGCTCCCTGGCCTTGGCCACCACGGCGGCGCTCGGCTCATAGCCGGCCGGCGAGGCAACGGCCACCTTGATGGGGAAGCGGGCGGCGGCGTTAATCAGCGAATGGACAATGTTGTTGCCGTCGCCGACATAGGCCAGCTTCAAGCCGTCAAGCCGACCGGAGTGCTCGCGTATGGTGAGCAGGTCGGCCATGATCTGGCAGGGATGGTAGGCGTCGGACAGGGCATTGACCACGGGGATGGAGCCAAACGAGGCCAGATCTTCCAGCTTGTCGTGACCAAAGGTGCGCACGATCAGGCAGTCGCCGTAGCGCGACAACACCCGGGCGGTGTCGCGGATGGGTTCGTCGCGGCCGAGCTGGGAATCGTTTTGGGTCATGAATATGGGCCAGCCGCCAAGATGGCGCACGGCAACTTCAAAGGAGACGCGGGTGCGGGTGGAGGCTTTTTCGAAAATGAGGATGCAGGTTTTGCCGTCCAGGAGCTTGCTGCGGTAATTCACAGCCTTCATGGCGGCGGCGCGGTCGAGGATGCGGCCGGCCTCCTCGGGGGTAAAATCCAAAAGCGTGAGCAAATGATGGGGCATGGCTGTATCCTTCCGAGGCGACTTCCCAGAATTGGTAAAAAAGGGCACGTTACTCTCCAAACCATGAACTTGTAAAGCGTCAGCCTGCTTCTCGACTCTTCACGGGAGGCCGCGTTGACCAAGCAACGGAAGAGGTGCTAACTCAGGCATGGTAGCTGAACTTTTCCCGTTCCGACCCACCTCTCTGGCGGCGTCGGGCGGCAGGTAATCGGGCGAGTGCGGCCCAAACGGCGGGAGGGTATTCATGAACACAATACGCGGGTTGTTTTTGTTGCTGGGATTTTCGGCGCTTCTAGCCATTTCCGGCTGTGTGGTGACTGCCGGTCCGATGGTCTACGTGCCGCCGCCGGCCTGCCCGGAAGGCTATTATTATGCCTCGGGCTATGGCTGTATCCCCTTGCCGGCCGGCGTCGTGGTCCCGGCGGACGGCGTCTTTGCCGTGGTTAATACCGACGGCCTGAGCCTGCGCTCATGCGGTTCCACCAAGTGCGCCATCATCAATTCGCTCAGTGCCGGCGAACAGGTGCAGGTCCTTGGCCAGGAAGGCGGCTGGACCCACGTCTGGGCCTACACCCGGGGCCAGGACGGCTGGGTTTCCACCCGATATCTCAATTAATCGCCCGGGTGCGGGGAGCTGCGGCCGGCCCGGATCGGCCCGCTCCCTGCATCTGGACAAACCAGCAGGCCACGTTTATACCGCACCGGATGCGATATTCTCCAGCTCGCCGCTTCGGTGGGCGTTCCCCCCATATTCTGCAGTTCGTCATGTCCGCCGCCGCACTGTTCTGCGTCCTGGCTTCCCCCGGTTTCATCCCGACGCACGCCTGGGCCAAGAAGCCGGCCAAAGCAGCCCAAGCCGACGCCGCCGCTCCGCCCGCCGCGTCGCAACCGGCCGCCACGGCCGAATCCCTGGCCGCTTCGGCCCAGACGGCTTGTAGCCCGAAAAAGGTCCTGCTTGTTGGCGATTCCTTTGCCGTAGGCCTGGGCATGACCATGGAGCAATCCCTCAAACCGCGCGGTCCGGTGGCCCTGGCCAGCCGGGGCAAGGTTTCAAGCGGACTCAATTCCCCCAAATTTTATGATTGGGAAAAGGCTCTGGGCGAATTTCTGGTTGCCGAAAACCCCGAAGCCCTGGTGGTCATGCTTGGCGGCAACGACGCCAAAAACGGCAAAGGCACCCCGGAATGGTCCAAGGATTTCCAGGCCAAGGCGGCTCGGTTTTTATCCATTGCCGCCAATCACAAGGTCTCCGTGGTCTGGGTCGGCCTGCCGCCCATGCGGGACAAGACCTTCAGCCAGAAGGCCTGGACCGCCAACGAGGCCATGCGTTCGGCCTGTCTCACGGCCAAGGGCTGCCGGTTTATCGACTCCTGGGATCTTTTCGCGGATAATGCCGGTAATTTTTCCGCCAAAAAGCCAGTCGGCGGCAAGGCCGTCTCACTTCGCGGCAAAGACGGCGTGCATTTCAGCGCAGCCGGCTGCAAGCTTCTTACCGATCGCATCGTCACGGGCCTGACGGCTGCGCCCTGACGCCGCCCTCCTTTCGCGCCCCTAACGCCCGGACACGTCGAAACTCATGAGCTGGAAAAAAGCCTGCCTTGTATACCTGATCGCCTTGGTTGTGACCATGCTGGCCAACATCGAAAAGGTGTCGGTCTGGGTGGACGACCGTCTGGCCGATGGTCCGGCTTCGGAAACGGCCCGGCAGGTCCGCCGGGTGCGAAATCTCTGGCGCGAAACCGGGTTGGCCGCCTCCTGGCGGCAGCTTGACTGCGCCATGGCCGGCTATTACGACGAAACCTACAAAAATAATCTGGCCTGCCGCGAAGAGCCGGCCTCCGATGCGGCGGAAGCGGCTCTGCGTGAGCGCCTCGACCCCAACCAGCCGCTGCTCAAGCCCGACGAACCCATTGACGCCGACAGCCTGCTGGCCGTTCTGTCTCCGCCCAAGTCGTCTCTGACCGAACAGGCCGATGGGAGCGATACCGTTCCTGCGACCGGAGCCAAGATGGCCACGCCCGCCCCAGGCCTGACCGGACAATCCCTGACCCAGGGCAAAGGAGCGGCTCCGCGTAAAATCCTGATCGTCGGCGATTCCCTGGCCATCGGCCTGTCCCTGTCCCTGCGGCGCAGCGTGGCCGAACTCGAAGGCGTGGAACTCATCGAGGAAGGCAAAGTCTCAAGCGGTCTGGCCAATCCCAAGTACTATGACTGGAGCAAAGCCCTCCGGGTCTTCTTAGACAAGTACAAGCCTGACGTCGTAGTGATCATGATGGGAGCCAACGACGCCAAATATATCAATATCAATGAGAAGCCCCGGCCGCCGGGAAGTCCCAACAAGACTTGGCCCGAAGTCTTTTCCATGCGGGTCGAAGATTTTCTTTCCGCCTTGCAGGAAAAAAATATCCGCAATTACTGGATCGGTCTTCCGGTCATGGGCGATGCGTCCTATGCCAAACAGGTCCTGATCATGAACGAGATTGTCATGGCCGAGTGCGCCAAGTTCACGACCAGCCATTACCTCGACACGTGGAGCCTTTTGGCCGATGATCAGGGCAACTACTCCACCTTTTTGGCCAACGACAAAGGGGTCAAGATCAAGGTCCGGGCCAATGACAAAATCCACTTCACCGTGGCCGGCGGCGACATATTAGCCCAGATCTTTCTCACGGCCCTGGCCCGGGATGTGGAGATCACGCAAAAAAAACAAGCCGTGGCAGGGGCTCCCCAATGATGCGCCCTCCGATGCTTCCATGCATTGGGAACAGGCCCCGGCCAACCCGGTTCCTGCCGGCGCAGACCCCATGAGCGGCCTCCCTGCAACACCCCCCAGGTCAACAAACCCGAAACCTGAGAGTGGGTCGTCGTCCCGGACCGGACAGCCAAAGCGCCTGCTCGTAACGGCGACGCTGGCAATCCTGGGCTGCTTGCTCGGCACGGCTTGCGGCCAGGACAATCCGCAAAAGGCCAAGCCGGAGACGGCCACCCAGGTCCCTGCCCCGGTCGCCGCCCCCACGCCTCCCGAACGTCCGCTTGCTGCGGTCAAACGCCTGTTGGTTGTCGGCGATTCCCTGTCGATAAGCCTTGGCGAACAGCTTGAACACGCCCTGGCCGGCGCACCCGGCCTTGACTATACCCGGGACGGCACGCGCTCGACAGGGCTGACCCGGCCGGAACTGCTGGACTGGCCGGCCCGGCTGCGCGAACTGACCGCCAAGAACCCGCCGGATGCTGTCATCATCATGATCGGGGCCAACGACGAAATGCCCATCGCCGCTGCCGACGGCAGCCGGGTCTATTTTGAAAGCTCCGCCTGGGTCGACGCCTATGCCGCCAAGGCCCGGGAACTGGTGGACATCTGCCGCCAGGCCAATCCTGCGGTCGCCGTCTACTGGGTGGGTGTCCCGTCCATGGGCGAGGCCTCGCTGGCGGCCGGCGTCAAACAGGTCAATGCCGCTCTGGCCGCCATGTGCGCGGCGGCCGACTGCCGCTTCATCGATACCGAAGCCGCTTTCTCCGATCCCGACGGCCGCTTTACCCGTCACGCCCGGGACGTTGCCACCGGCGACGCCGTGCCCATCCGCACTGCCGACGGCGTCCATCTGACCGACACCGGCTCCAAACTGCTGGCCGGCGTCGTGCTGGAAGCCCTGGCCGACCGGGAACGCCTGCCCCCCAGCGCCGGGGCCAAGGAACTGCGCGCCCAGGCCCGGGATTTGCGCGCCATAGCCGAAGAATCCCGGCAACCGGCCCGGCCCGTGCGCGAGCCAGCCGCCCAAACCAAGATCAAACGCAGCAACAAGACCTACGCCGTGCGAACCGGCGATACCTTCCTCACCATCGGCAAGCGCATGGGCCTTGCCCCCGACGACATCGCCGCCGTCAATCCCGGGGTGGACTCCAGACGCCTGAGCATCGGCCAGACGCTGCGCCTGCCGGCCAAACGCTAAGCCGCTCCCCAGTACGCCCCGCAGCGTCACCCGCCTATTCTTCACCGTATTTTTTGAGCTTTTTGTGCAGGGTTGCCCTGGTGATGCCAAGCACCCGGGCCGCTTCGCTCTTGTTGCCGCCAGTATCGCGCAAGGTGGCCAGGATGACCTCGCGCTCCACATCGTCCAGGGGCATTCCGGTCAGTCCGGCCAGATCGGTTTGCCCCGGCATCCCGGAAGTCCCCGGCGCCGGGGCGGCAAAACCCGCAGTCGTCTCCCGCAGGCCGACAAGCGGCAGTTCCCGCTCGGTGACGTATTCGCCAACCGACAGGATGACCGCCCGCTCTACGGCATTTTCCAGTTCCCGGACGTTTCCCGGCCAGGGACATCGCAGCAGTTGGTCCATGGCCGCCGGCGTAAACCCTTTGATACGCTTACGATTCTTCTCGGCAAAGCGGGTCAGAAAATGCTGGGCCAGAAGCGGGATGTCCTGTTCCCGGTCGCGCAGCGGCGGCACGGTCAGGGTGACGACGTTTAAGCGATAATAGAGATCTTCGCGAAACCGGCCGGCTTCCACCTCTTTTTTCAGGTCCCGGTTGGTGGCGGCCAGGATGCGGACGTCAACGCCAATGGGCCGGTCGCCGCCCACCCGCTCGATCTCGCGCTCCTGGATAACCCGCAAAAGCTTGGCCTGGATGGCCGGAGCCACCTCGCCAATCTCATCGAGAAAGATTGAGCCTTTGTTGGCCGCCATAAAGCGACCTTCCCGGCGACGGTCGGCTCCGGTAAAGGCTCCTTTCTCGTGACCGAAAAGCTCTGATTCGAGCAAGGTTTCCGTCAAGGCGGCGCAGTTGACGGCCACCAGCGGCCCGCTGGCCCGGGGGCTGCCGCTGTGCAGGGCCTTGGCCACCAGCTCCTTGCCCGTGCCGGATTCGCCGGTCACCAGCACCGTGGCTTCGGTAGGGGCGACCATGGCGATCATGGAAAACAGCTCGCGGATGGCTGGGCTTGTGCCGATGATCTGCGGTCCGCCGGCCCCCGGGCCAAGCTTTTGGCGCAGGCTGACATTCTCCCGGGCCAGACGCACATGATCAAGTGCGCGCTCCAGGGTCAGACGCAACACGTCCAGGTCGAGCGGCTTGGTCAGGTAATCATAGGCCCCGGACTTAAGCGCCGAGACCGCCGTTTCCACCGACGAATAGGCCGTCATGATCAGGACCGGCACGGCCGGGTTGTATTCCTTGATGCGGGCCAGGGCCTCCATGCCGCCCATGCCGGCCATACGCACGTCAAGGAGCACGGCGTCAAAGGGCTTCTCCCGGACCATGGCCACAGCCTCGGCCCCATCGCCGGCCCCGGCCACGCCATAGCCCCAGCCCGAAAGCACCGTGCGCAGCATGGACAGATGCCCGTTGTCATCGTCAACCACCAATATACTCGCCAGCATCGCTGTCCTCCGCATTTGGCCCGGCCTGGTCCCCGGCCTGGGGCAATACCACCCTGGCCGATGTGCCGCCCTGGGGCCGGGTCGTCAGTTGGATCTCCCCGCCATGGGCAACCACGATTTTGTGCGCGATGGGCAGGCCCAGGCCCGTGCCCAGTGATTTGGTGGTGTAGTAGGGATCAAATATCCGATCCCGGTCAGCCGGATCAATGCCGCTGCCGGTGTCCGTCACTTCCAGGTAGGCCCGGCCATCGGCCGCCACCCCCACGCCAAGCCCCATGACGCCGCCGGAGTCCATGGCCTGGACGGCGTTGAGGCACAGATTGAGCACGGCCTGGGCCAGCCGGTCGGGATCGGCCAGGACCAGGGGATCGGCGTTGGAGGGCTCTTGGGCGATGGTCACGCCCCGGGCCAGGGCATCGGGCCGAATCAGCCGGGCGGCGTGGCCGGCCAGATCGGACAGCCGCACCGGCCGGCGTTTGAGGTCCGAGGGACGGGCGAATTCGATCAATTCCGAGATGACGCGGTTGAGCCGGTCCACCTCGCGCACCATGATCTCAGCGGCTTGGCGATCCTCGCTGCCCGGGGCGAACTTGGCCCCGAAATAAGCGGCATAGCCCCGGATGGAACTGAGGGGATTTCGGATCTCATGGGCCACCCCGGCGGCCAGATTGCCAACGGCTGCGAGCTTCTCCCGGCGGCGGACCTCGGCCTCCAGTCGACGGACCTCGCGCAGATCGCGCAGCACAACCAGCGACCCGACCGGCGTCCCCTCATCCGTACGCACCGCCGAAACCGATACCCCGTGGGCCGCAACCGGTCCGCCGGCCAGGGAAAGATCCATCTCGCGCTCTTCGGTTGGCGGATTGTGCAACACCTCCGGCGGCAACACCTCGGCCGCCGACCGGCCAATGAGCCCTCCCGGAGCCACCCCGGCCAGACTCTCGGCCGCCCCATTGGCCATGGCCACCCGGCCATCCGGCCCAATCAGCACCAACCCCGCCGGCATGGACGCCACCACTTCCGAAGCCAAAGCCGTGGTCTGGCGTAGCGCCCGACGCTGGGCCCGGTAACTCTGAGCCAGAAACAGTCCCAACACTCCGCCCAGTCCGAGGATGAGCACCACCGAAGCCGTGGCCAGCATATTGAAGAGATCGGCCCGACGGGCGGCCTCAATGGGGGCTACGTCGAGCCCCACGAAAATAACCAGCGGCACGCCCCGAAGCGGCCGGCGCATCCCCTGAACGTCACAATCGTCGGTACATAGGAAATCCCGATTCTCGACCGGCGGATGGGCTTTTAGGCCGTGCGGCCCCCGGCCCATGGCCGAAGGGACGAAACGCCGATAGACAAGCAGCGAGCGGCGTCCATCCCCCTCTTCCTGGGCCAGCCGCCACTTTTCCGTGGCGTCCGGGGCCAGATCGGCCATGGCCTGGGGGGAGAAGAGCGTGTGCCCGATACGTGAGGCGTCGCTGTGGGCCAGGATACGGCCGCTCTCGTCCGTGACGGCAAGATAGAAGATGCCGGGTTGATTGGCGGTTTCCTCAAGCAGATGCTGCAGACGGACCTCCGCTCCAAAAGCCCCGCGCATCCCGGTCCGGGTGCCGGCCTCAAAAGCCTTGATCAGGGCTGCGCCCTTTTCCAGCAAAAGCTCGGTCACATATTGCTTTTCCCGACCGATATCGATGACGGCCATGACCGTCACCACGGCAGCCAGAATGCCGGCAGCGCCGAGAAACAGCAGTGGGGAAGCGCCGCCGCGAAACGGCCATCGTCTGGTTACCTGCAACACATTTTTGCCCGTCCGCGCCTTCCTGGCGGCTGATGGATAGAAACAAAACACTGCGTCATTTTTTTATACGCATTGCCGTCACGGCTGTCCATAAATCATACACAATTTAGGTCAGTCCCCACACGGAAACAGACCCGTCCGACGCAGTGCACGGCCCGTTCCAAGCCATCCCAGCCGGTTATGAGACTTAACTGCCGGGCAGGACTGTTTGGCACACACGTTGCTGAGGCAAAAAAAATATACTGATCCAGTCTGCTTTATTCCAACCAGTCCAGCCCGGACCACAGCCATAAAAGGAAGCCCCATGTTCGTTAAAACACTTGATCGCCTAACGCTCACCGCCTGCGCCGGCCTGACCCTGGCCCTTCTCCTGGCCTGGGCCCAACCGAGCCACGCCCTACTGGGCTTGTTTTCCGGTCCAACCAGCCTGACCCCGGTAAACGGTTCCGTCAGTTTTCCCCTAGCCGACTTGCAGGACGGCAAGGCCCATTTCTATGCCGTCGCGGCCGGCGGCAAGGAAGTCCGATTTTTTGCCGTCAAGACGGCCGATGGCCGGGTGCGCACCGCCCTTGACGCCTGTGACGTCTGCTATCCGGAGAAAAAGGGTTACCGCCAGGAGGGCGATTTTGTCGTATGCACCAACTGTGGCCGGCGATTCCACATGACGATGGTGGGTGATGTCCGCGGCGGCTGCAACCCCTCGCCCTTGGCCTCAACAGTTGAAGGCGACGCGGTTCGCATAAACCTGGGCGACATCGCGGCCGGAGCCGCGTTTTTCTAGCCGATGCATGTGGCTCGCTTCCAAAGCCGCAACCCTAGCGAGGTGCTGTGAATATCCTGACCATTCCCCTTCGCAACCTGCGCCGCAAGCTGCCCCGCACCCTGCTCATGGTGGCCGTCTTCTCCATTGGGGTGGCCTCGGTGACGGCCCTGATCGAACTGTCCAAGGCCGTTGGCGAAAGCCTTGAGGCCAAGCTGGCGGCTTACGGGGCCAATATCCTGGTCAGCCCCAAGACCGAGACCCTGTCGGTCGGCTACGGCGGCCTGACCCTTGGCGACGTGTCCGTGGACATCAAATACTTGAAGGAAGACGAAACCCTGGCCGCCATCGCGAGCATCCACCATAAGGACCGGTTAAGCGCCGTGGCCCCGAAATTCGTGGTGCTGACCCGGGTGGCGGAAGTGCCTGTGGGCGTGGTCGGCGTGGATTTCGACCAGGAACGGCTCATTAAAAGCCATTGGTTCGCGGCCTCCGGGAGACTCCCTGGCGAGGCTCCTGACATTGTGGCCGGGTCCGAAGCGGCGTCGCGCCTGGGACTGGCCCCTGGGTCCAGGGTGGTCGTGGACGGCAAGGACTTCACGGTCTCCGGGGTGCTCGGCGTCACCGGCTCCGAAGACGACCGGCTGCTCTTTGCCGATCTCCACACCCTGCAACAGGCGGCAGGCAAGGAAAACCGGGTCCATTTCGTGGAAGTAGCGGCCCTGTGCTCAGGGTGTCCCATTGAGGAGATTACGGCGCAAATCGCGGCCGGCTTGCCGGGAACAGACGTCAAGGCCATGCAGCAGGTGGTCAAAAGCCGGATGATGACCGTGGATTTCGTCAAGCATTTGGCCCTGGCCGTCTCCGGGGTCATCTTGCTTACGGCCTGCGTCATGATCGGACTGTCGGTTTTTTCCTCGGTCAACGAACGCAAAAACGAGATCGGGTTGCTGCGGGCCTTGGGATTTTCCCAGGCAGCGGTCTTCTTCCTCATGAATCTCGAGGCCTTGGTCCTTGGCGCAGCCTCCGCCGTCATCGGCTATCTGACAGGGTTTGCGGCCAGCGGCCGGCTCATGGCCCTGCTCGATCTCGGGGAACAGGCCGCGCCGGCCTTTGATCCGCTCCAATTTAGCCTCATGTTTGTCGGCGTGGCCGCCCTTTCCAGCCTGGCCTCGCTGCCGCCGGCCCTGGCCGCCGCCCGCATCGAGCCGTCCCAGGCCCTGGTCATGCTGTAATCATCGGAGGATCTATGGCCATGCTTGTCGCAGACAACATCAGCAAAGCCTTTGCCACCGACGCCGGCAACGCGCCTGCCCTTCGCGGCGTGTCTCTGGGCATCGAGGCCGGGCAGTTCGTGTGCATTGTCGGCCGTTCCGGCTCCGGTAAATCCACGTTGCTCAATGTCCTGTCCAGCCTGCTCACCCCGGATGCCGGGCGGGTACTCTACCAGGACCGGGATCTGTCCAGCCTCTCGGCCCGGGAGCGCGACCGGCTGCGGGCCACGGATTTTTCCATGGTCTTTCAGATGCACCATCTGCTCCCCTACCTGACGGCCTTTGAAAACGTGCTGGCCCCGTTTCTATCGAGCATCCGCCCGGTTTCGGCGGACAAACGGCGCAAGGCCCTGGATTGCCTGGCCCGGGTGGGGTTGGCCGACAAGGCCGACCGGCTGCCGGGACGGCTCTCCGGCGGCGAACAACAGCGGGTAGCCATTGCTCGGGCCCTGGTGACCGAACCCCGGGTGATCTTTGCCGACGAACCCACCGGCAGCCTCGACGGCGATACTGGCCGCCACATCATAAGCACCCTTGGGGGGCTCGTCACCGAGGGCATCAGCGTGCTCATGGTCACCCACGAACCGGCCTATGCGGCCATGGCCGACCGGGTAGTGGAAATTGCCGACGGCTTGATCAAGGCCGAAGCCTGAGCCAACGCCCGTAACCCAGGCGTATAGCCAGACCCATTTGACAACTCCCGAGTTACGCCCTTAGAAAACAAATGATTTGGCCGAAGATACGGGCCAGGAACAAAGCCGTGGGAGTAACTGTATGCGCAATCTGAAGCTCGGGGTCAAATTGGTCGGCGGATTTTTGATCACCGCCGTCATCACCCTCATCGTCGGCCTCGTCGGCCTCTCCGGCCTAAGCACCGTAAGCGACCACCTCCAAACGGTGACCGATGTCAATCTGCCGTCTGTACGAGACATACAAGCCATCAAGATCGCTGGTGAATCCGTACGGGTCGCCCAGCGTTCCCTGCTCATCCCGGGCCTTGACGCCAAGGATCGCCAGCGCCAGTACGAGAACATAGCCAACTTGCGCGACAGCTACCGCAAATCCTGGGACGAGTACGAAAAACTGCCCAAATCGGCTGAAGCGGAACGGGTGTGGCGCGAGTTCGCCCCGGCCTGGCAGGAATGGGTCAAGATCAACAACACGACCTTTGATCTGGCCCGCCAATGGGACAAGTCCGGCATCGACGACCCGGCAGCCTTGCGCCAGCAGATCGACCTGTTTCGCGGGGACCACTACAAACTGCTCACCGACGCCTACAATCTGGCCCTTAACGGCAAGCCTCTGGCCGGCGGCAGCGACCCCAATCAATGCAATTTCGGCAAATGGCTTGCAACCTCCGGCCGGGACATAACCAATCCGGTGTTTAAAAAGGCCATCGCAGATCTGCTTCAGGTCCACGAGAAACTCCACCATGGCGTGGCCCGTCTCAAGGAACTGGCGGCCAAGAACGCATCGCGGGAAGAACTCCTCAGCACGCTTCGCACGGAAATTCACGATCCCGTGGAACTCACCATTGCCCAATTCGAGATCATGAACCAAGAAGTAGCCCGCGTCGAAAGCATCTATAACCAGATGCGTCAGGATGCCATGGTCACCGTTCGGGACAAGCAGACACGCTGTTTCACGCTTCTCGATCGCCTCATGGCCGCCTCCCTGGAGGATGCCGAAAAAGGCCAAGCCGAGGGCGAGGCCGCAGCCGCCAAAGCCAGGATCGTCTCCCTGTCCGGCATCGGCGTTGGCGTGGTCATGGCCCTGCTGCTTGGCGTCATTATTTCCCGCATGATCACCCGGCCCATTCTGGTCGGCGTGCGCGCCGCCGAAGGCCTGGCCGCCGGCGACCTGAACCAGACCATCGATATCGACCAGAAAGACGAGGTGGGCGCGCTGGCTGCCGCCCTGCGTCATATGATCCAGAAACTGCGTGAAGTGGTCGGCGAGGTGCAGTCCGGAGCCGAAAACGTGGCCTCGGGTTCCGAGGAACTCTCGGCCACCACCCAAAGCCTGTCTCAAGGGGCCACGGAGCAGGCCGCCAGCGTCGAGGAGATCTCCTCGTCCATGGAAGAGATGGCTGCCAATATCCGGCAAAACGCCGACAACGCCAAGCAGACCGAGCAGATTGCCCTGAAAACGGCCCAGGATGCCCAAAGCGGCGGCGATGCCGTGGCCAAAACAGTATCCGCCATGAAGCAGATCGCCGAAAAAATCGGCATCATCGAGGAAATCGCCCGCCAGACCAACCTGCTGGCCCTCAATGCCGCCATCGAGGCGGCCCGGGCCGGGGAACACGGCAAGGGCTTTGCCGTGGTTGCGGCCGAGGTGCGCAAACTGGCTGAACGCAGCGGCAACGCCGCCGGCGAAATCAGCGAATTGTCTTCTTCCAGCGTCGAGATCGCGGAAAAAGCCGGCGATCTCCTGGCCCGCATCGTCCCCGACATTCAGCGCACGGCGGAGCTTATTCAGGAAATCACCGCCTCAAGCGTGGAGCAGAACTCCGGAGCCGAGCAGGTCAACCGGGCCATCCAGCAGCTCGACCAAGTGGTGCAGCAAAACGCCTCGGCCTCCGAGGAAATGGCTTCCACCGCCGAAGAGCTTTCCGGGCAGGCCCTGCAGCTTCAGGACACCATCTCCTACTTCCGCCTGGACAACATGAACCGTCGTCAGGCCGCACCCAAGGCCCTGGCTGCCTCCGGTCGTCCGTCCCGGCCTGCAGCCAGGAAGCATCGGGCCACAGCGGGCAAAAAAACCGGCGTCGCCCTTGATCTTGAGGCCGACGACGACGCCTTCGAGCGCTTTTAGTTGAGAATGCTGTGAAGAATTAGAGAAAGATTGCCTTCGGCGGCCAAAGGGCAGTGCCCTTTGGAATCCCACCTGGGGTTCGTTTGATTAGACCGAGTACGCTGCCAAAGCGGCGGGCGGAAGTTCGGCAAGAGAAGATAGTGGTTACGCCAGCGGCCCACGCACGGGCCAGACCAAGAACTCCCTGGCGCTTTTGACGCCCACGCCCACGGCTCCCTTGTGGAGATACAGGGCGTGGGCCCAATTGTTTTCAAAGGCGCTGGTGGTCGAGGACCAATAGGCCTCGCCGACGCCCGCGAACGGATGCCCGGCGGGCAAGGCCGGGTGACTGCGCCCGGCATCGACCAGCGACTCCAGCTCGTTGATCGTGGGCAGACGCCACCCGCCGTCGCCAAAGCGGCCGGCCAGGGCCAGGGCCTGTTCCCAGGTCGCCGCTCCGCCGCCGATATCGGCCCGCGCCGCCCAGACGAGGCCCGTTAGCCGGTCGTGGACAGCCTCCCCCTGTTTCTCAAAACGGGGGCTCGGCCACGGCGTCCCGGATCGGACCGCACCGTCCTGGCCGGTCCCGGCGCAGGGTATTTCCCGACCAATGACATCGTAACAGCCTTCCTGCCCGGTTTGCGGCAGATGCGACCGGCCGGCCACGGGCCAGACCAGACAGTCCTGGTCCTTTTTGCCATAAAACATCCGCCCGCCTTCCAGATGGACGTACCAGGCATAGGCTGGAGCCGGAGCGGCCGTGGTGGCGCTCCAGTACCAACCGATAAAGACATTTTGAAAGAGATGCCCAGACGGCAGGGCTGGCCGGGCCGCGCCATATGAAATAAGGCTGCGCAGTTCCCGGCGATTGGGGAGATGCCAGTCCGTGCGGCCAAGCAGACCGTCCCGGGCATAGCCGGCAACCAGGGCCAAGGCCTCGGACCAGGGTCGGGGGAAACCGGACAGACCGGCATCCATCGGCCACAACAACCCCGTGGCCCGATCCCCGACCAATCCTTCAGCGGCGACTGCAAACCTGGGACCTCGGTCCGGCCGAGCCACGACAAAGGCCGCATCCTGGCCGCTGCCCGGGCAGGGGACAAGCTTGCCCGCCGCATCATGGCACAGCGTCTGACCGGTGGGGAGTACAGCAGTCGCCGGCCACATGTTCTCCTCGACCATATGTCAGCCCCCTCCCCGCCAACATTGGCAGTCCGGTTCGGTTCAAGGCGAAATCGCGCATCCGGTCCAGACAAGGCACGACTCGCACTGATTATTCAGGTATGCAGCATGATTTCCAGGATAGCCGCGGCATCGCTTACGAGTTTGACGCAAACTGTCTCAAACCGATGCTCCCGGCGGGCCTGGTCCAGGCCCTCGGAGACCGAGGGGTCAAGGCCGATCAGGTCCCGGCAGATCAGCGACCCATGCCGGTCAATGAATTGATCGTAAAACTCCCTGGTTCGGGCATACGTCGCCGCCTTTCGCGCAGCTCCGCCCGGCCCTCCGCCCCCACCCGCCAAGCCAAGAACCATGACCGCCCCGGACACAACCCCGCAGACCCCGCCCCGAGCCATGCCCACGCCAAAACCCGTGGCCAGGCGAATAGCCGTTTGCGTCTCAAGCCCCAGCTCGGCGGCAAAGCTGACCAGCATGGACTGGGCGCAGTTGCATCCGGCGGCAAAGTGGGCCACGGCTATTTTGGAGACATCGGCAACATCCTGATCCATGACAGTCCTCCCCTGACGGTGCGCCCCGGGAGAGCATTCGCACCAGCCTGCTGCCGCCTTACCCGACTCTGCAGCCGCCCGGCAATAAAAAAGGCATTCCGATAGATGACAAAGGCATAGTAGATGGGAAAACCGGCCTCCAGGAGAAGGACCAGCCAAGGCATATGGGTATGGATGGAACGGAAGCGTCCCCTGCCCGCCGTGATTTCTTACAGGGGCGTGACGGTGATGAAATCAGCCTCGCTGTTGCGAAGCGTCAGGGTAAAGGCTTTCAGGCGCAAAGCCACTGGATCGCGAAGCGGCGCGCGGCCGATGATGGCGATGTCGGTCCCCGGCACAAGGCCCATGTCGCGGATGCGCCGGCCCAGTTCGCCGGCTGCGCCCACAGTGCAAATCCTGGCCCGTTGGCCGACCTGCAACTCGCGCATCCCAATGGTCACTGGCGCGTCCTGTGCCATGTCGCCCTCCGAACCCTTCGCCAAACCGGACAACCTGGAAATCAGGCTACCGCCAACACAGCCTGGTCGAGCCGGCCAAAGACCTTTTGCGCCAAACCATTGCCCAAAGTGACGCAGCATCCTCTGGCCCGCAAGCACACGGGACCACCGCAGCCGGAGGTGATTTCCACGACCGTTCCCGGGGTAATGCCCATGGCGCACAACCGTCCCCGGGCTCTGGGACAGTCACAGAGCGTCTCAACCCGCACGCGGCTGCCAGCCGGAAATGTGGAAAGCGGTCCAAGTGGAGCCATGCCTTTCTCCTTGCCTGGATGAGAGATAATGGAATTGAGAATGATTGTCAAGCTCTGGCGACGGATTTCTGACGTCCCTGCCCCGCGCCGCGTCCTGGCGACCCTCCGAAAACCAATGGTTCAGAGTGCGTCTTGGCCATGGATTGGTCCGATCGATCTCGGCAATATTCTGTAATAATGCTCTTTTTCCAAAGGTTCCCGCTCACGCCTTTGAAATAAAACAGCCTAGCCTTTTCCGGTGCGTTTGAGCAGGTAGGTCAGCAACAGGGAGACGCCGGCCAACAGCGCCGCCAGAAACCCGGCCCGGCCGTATTGGCCGGAGAAAACCGCGTTGTAGATTTCCAAGGAAACCGTGTTGGTGCGCCCGATGATGTCCCCGCCAAGGAGCAGGCTCACGCCGACCTCGCCCAAGGCCCGGCCCGTGGCCAGAAACATCCCGGCGGCCACGCTTTTTCGGCAATGGGGCAGAACCACCCGGACAAAGGTTGTCGGCGCAGACTTGCCGAGCACCGACGACAGTTCCACAAGCCGCAGCAGATCTCCCCGCACCGCCGCCTGGATCGGCCGCACCATGAGCGGCAGACCGGAAACCACGGCCGCCACGACCAGCCCGGGGAAACTGAAAATGAGTTCTATGCCTGTCAGCTGCCGCAGCGGGTTGCCCAACACCCCGTTGCGGCCAAGGAGCAGCAACAGGAAGAAACCAACGGCCATGGGCGGCAACACCAGCGGCAAGGAAGCCGCCACGTCGAGAACGGCCACCAATCGGCCGTGCCCCCGGCCCAACAGATAGCCCAGGGGCACGCCGACAAGAAACAGCAACGGCAGGGCGACGGCCATGACCCGAAGCGTCAGGGCAATCGAAAAAAGCACTTCGGGACTGGTCGCCGCCGCTGCAAAGGTTTCCTGCATTACGCTTTGCCCGAACGCGTCCGTCTGATCACCAAGGAGAAGGCCCACCCGTTACCAAGCCCGGACCCGGGTCTTGGCCAAAAGCGTAGCGCGTCCATTACAGGCCGTGCCGCCCGATGATGGCCCGGGCCTCGGGTCCGGCCAGGAAGGCGGCAAAGGCCTTGGCTCCGGCAGTGTTTTTCGAACCGGTCAGGCCAACGGCAACAATCTCAATGGGGGCGTACAGGGACGGGTCGACCTCCAAAAAACCGCCGATGGAGGCCCCGGCGTCCAGGACATCGGTCCGATTGACAAAGCCGGCATCCACTTCGCCGCTTTGCAGGTAGGCAGTAACCTGGGGAACGGTAGCCACCACCAAAAGCTTGTCGGCCACGGCCTTGTCCAAACCGGATTTTTGCAGATACTGGGTCGCGGCCTTGCCATAAATGGCCTTGGCCGGATCGGGCATGGCCAGCCGGGTCACGCCAGGTTTGGCAATATCGGCCGGCGCGGCAAGCGTGCTCCCCTTGGGCCAGGCCACCACCAGCACGCCCCGGCCAAGCGGCGTCATGCCGTCAAAGGGCAGGCCGATGGACTCCAAAAATCCCTTCTCGCCAACAATCACGTCAACAGCCCCGCTCCCCTTGGCCTGGGTGGCGATCTGCCCCATGTTGCCAAAAATGAGCTCGGTTTTGATGCCGCTGGCCGTTTCAAAGGCCTTGGCCAGTTCGGTCACGGGTTTCTTGTATCCGGCCCCGGCGGCAACGGTCAGCGGTTCGGCCAGGGCCGGAACAGCCAGAGTCAGGGCCAGAAGACACATCCAGACAATACGACGCATAGCCAACTCCTTGGAGGTTTGCGGCGAAGCCCCGCTCCGCCCCTGTCATGGTTCCGTTTCCGAAGCCGACCAGGCCCGCCATATGGCCGGGCCGTCCTTGCGGACTATGCCACCCGGACGTGGGTGCAGGTTGGCTCCTGCCCAGGCTGCGGCCCATTGCCGCATCCCGGGCCTGCTCCGGACACCCTCACGCCCGGGGGCGGACATCCGACGCCCCGTCGGGCCAAGAGCTCGCGCTGCTCTTCCAAGTGGAGATCGAGCTGCCGATCAAACCATCCGGCATCCATGCGCCCCCGGTTGACGGACACAATGGCGTCGCCGAGCTGGGCGGCCTCGGCCAGATCGTGGGTGACATGGACAATGGGGATGGCGAACCGCTGCCGGACCACGAGGAGTTCCGCGCGAAGGGCCATACGGGTAGCCGCGTCCAGGGCGGAAAACGGTTCATCGAGCAAAAGCGCCCCCGGCCGCCGGGCCAGGGCCTGACAGAGGGCTCCGCGCTGCCGTTCGCCGCCGGACATGCCGGCCGGATAGGCGGCGGCCAGATGCCCGATGCCAAACAGTGACAGCAGGTCGGAGATTTCCCCCTGATCGGCAGCGGCGTAGGCCACGTTCTGGGCCAGGGTCATGTGGGGAAACAGCGAATAGTCTTGGAACACCAACCCGATGTTGCGTTGCCGGGGATGCAGGCGAATACCGCGCGCCGTGTCGCGCCAGACCGCCTCACCCAGTTGCACCGAGCCCTGGTCCGGGTCGTCGAGCCCGGCAATAAGGCGCAGCAACGTGGTCTTGCCCGATCCGGAAGGCCCGGTCAGGACCAGGATTGAGCCGGCCGGGCAAACAATGTCGACCTCCAGGGTGAAATGGGGCAGGCGCTTGACGCAACTGGCCCGCAGCATCATCCCGCTGTGCCCATGTCGGCGGCAATGGTGGCCAGCATCCGGGCCAGTTCGACCGGAGCGGTAATTTGCGGACAATGCCCCGTATCGATGGCGTGCATGACAAAGCCCAGTCCCGCAGCCCGGGCGGCGTTGGCGGCCAGCATGGGATTGGGGTTGGCGGCACAGCGCAGGTAGTGATGTTGCTTCGGGAACGCCGGGGCACCGGTCCCGGTGGCGTCAGTGAAAGCGGCCAGGGGGAACGGGAACAGGCGCGAGAGAAACCACTCGGCCCGCTCGTCGCCGGCCACGCCGAACATCGACGCTTCCCAGGGCGCAACCAGCCAGCCGTCGCGAAGGCGGGCCGAAAGCATGTTGCGAAACGGCTCCCCGGCCATGTCGGCAAAACTCTGCCCAGGCTGCGGCAGCAAGGCGTCCACATAGATCGCGCCGGCCAGTCTGGGCGAAATCTCGGCCATGGCCCCGGTGCAGATCAGCCCGGAATAGCTGTGCCCCACCAAAACAACATCCTGAAGGTCTTCAAGCGCAACAAACTGGACCACATCACGCACATACAGGCCAAGTCCCAGCCCCGGCCCCATGTGGTGGGCAAGATGGCCGCAGCCCGACAATGTCGGGGACAGGACCTCGTGGCCCAGAGCAAAAAGGGCACGGGCTGTATCTCTCCAAACCCAGCCGCCCTGAAACGCGCCGTGGATGCAAACAAACGTGGCCATAGCTTCCTCCTTGACGCCCCTGCTGCTTCAGGCTGCAAGGCCTGGCGGGGACGTCTCGGCAATACTACAGTAACATCTGAAAGAATCCAGCTTCATGACTTTACAAATGTTCGTGACAGTGCCTGACCAAGGAGCACAACTAACACGAAAGCAATAACGATCGTGACACTGACTTGCAGACAACTTAAGTAACCAGCTATCACGCCAAAACTATTATGCGTGTCATGCCTTTCATATGCTTTACAATACATACGTGCCACGCTACAGCGTCAAACATGAGTACCGCAGAAGAAAATATCTTTGATCTTGTAAACCGCCTGGATGCGCCTTCCTTGCGTCGCCTGTGCGACCAGGCTGGGGCTGCCCTGGCCCGCAAGGACCAAGAGGGGCCGCACCGTCGGCTGTCCCAGGGCAGCGCGTGCCAAGCCGCTCTTTTCAGCGTGCCCAAGGATATCCGCCACCTGGATGCCGACGAACTCGACCGGTTGACCAAGGCCTTCGTCGCTTGGCGCGACGCCGCCCGTACCCCGTCGATTCGCCGGGCCAGGGAGCGTATGCGTCTGGTCTACGCCATGCTGCGCGTCAGCGGGGCCAAACTCGGCGAAGTGCTGGCCGTCAACGAGCGGACCGACATCGACAGGGCCAGATCGACAGTCCGGTTTGCCGGATCACGCGAAGACGATTCACCGCGAAAAGTGGTCGTCCCCCGGGACTTTCTTGATGATGTGGAGCGGTTTGCAGCCAGCCCGGTCAACCGGGCCCTACGCGGGGAACTGTTTCGCCTCGATCCCGGATTCGTCCGTCGCAAGCTCTATGAGCAGGCCAGACGGGCCGGACTGCCGCCGGGCCGGGTCAGCCCCACCTCGCTGCGCCATTCCCGAGCCGTGGAGCTCCTGCGAAGCGGCGTCCCCCTGCCTGTCGTCCAAATGATGCTCGGCCACTCCAGTGTCGTCCTCACCTCGATTTATTGTTCTTTTTCCGACACCGATTGCCAGCGCATTGTCAGCCGTTGCGTTGCCAAGGAGACCCGCATGAAGACCAGTGCCCGCAATACCTTTTTCGGCACGGTTTCGAGCGTGCGCAAAAGCCCGCTCTTCACCGAAATTTCCCTGACCACCGCCACCGGCGAGGAAGTGGTGTCGGTAATCACCAACGAGAGTTTCGAACGCCTCGGCCTGTCCGAGGCCGATCCGGTGACCGCCCTGGTCAAAGCGCCCTGGGTGCTGGTCGGCAAGGACGAATTCCGGGCCAAAACCAGCGCCCGAAACTGCTTTTCCGGGAAGGTCACCAGCATCCGGGGCGACGGCGTGGCCGTGGAGATCATGGGCGAGCTGCTCTCCGGCACCCCCATGTGCGCCCTTATCACCGCCGAATCCGTGGAAAGCCTTGATCTCAAGGAAGGCGATCCGGTCTGGTTTTTCTTCAAGGCGTTTAGCGTCATCATCAATGTGCAGTAACGCATGCAAAACGCCCGCCGGACAGTCTGTCCGGCGGCGTTTTGCTTCTCACTACAGCCCCTTGTGTGCTGGCAGTTGAATGCTATTCGACATCGGGACAGGACTTGAGCGCAGCCGCAATGTGCTCTTCAGGATAGGCAAAATCCGTCAGTTTGCCCTGCAGAAAGGCGTCGTAGGAAGCGAGGTCAAGGAGCCCGTGGCCGGAATAAAGAAAGACCACCGACTCGCCGGGCTTGGCTGTTTTGGCCGTCTCGATGGCCCCTTTGATGGCGTGGGATGTTTCCGGCGCAGGCAGGAAGCCTTCGGTGCGCAAAAACAGCTGGGCCGCCTCGAAACACTCGTTTTGATAGTAGGCTGTGGCGTCCACCAGCCCTTCGTTGACCAGATTGCACAGAATGGGCGCGTCGCCGTGATAGCGCAGGCCGCCGGCATGAATGGGGGCAGGCATGAAGGCATGCCCCAGGGTGTGCATCTTGAGCAGCGGCGTGAGCCGGGCCACATCGCCATAGTCGTAGCGGAACTGCCCCCGGGTCAGAGTCGGGCAGGCCTTGGGTTCGACGGCCACAAACCGGATGGCCTCCCCGGAGAGCTTTCGCGGCAAAAAGGGCAGGATCAAGCCGGCAAAGTTGCTGCCGCCGCCAACGCAGCCGACGAGGTAATCGGGTTTCGCGCCGACCATGGCCAGCTGCTTCTCCACCTCAAGGCCGATGACGGTCTGGTGATGCAACACATGGTTGAGCACACTGCCCAGGGCATACTTGGTGTCGTCATGGGTGGCGGCGTCTTCCACGGCCTCGGAGATGGCCAGACCAAGCGACCCGGTGCAGTCGGGGTCTTCGGCCAGCACGACCCGGCCGGTCTGGGTGTTCTCCGAGGGCGAGGCAAAGATCTCCCCGCCGTAGGCATTGATCAGAATACGGCGATAGGGCTTCTGGTTGTAGCTCACCTTGACCATATAGACCGTACATTCCATGCCCATCATGGAGCAGGCAAAGGACAGGGCCGTTCCCCACTGGCCGGCCCCGGTCTCCGTGGCCAGGCGCTTCACGCCCTCGGCCTTGTTGTAAAAGGCCTGGGGAATGGCCGTGTTGGGTTTGTGCGACCCAGCTGGCGAGACGGATTCGTTTTTATAATAAATCTTGCATTTGACCCCAAGCGCCTCTTCCAGGCGTTTGGCCCGCACCAGCGGCGTCGGGCGATAGAGGCGATAGATGTCGAGCACCGGCTGCGGGATGGGCAGCCAACGCGTAGGCGACATTTCCTGCTCAATGACGGCCTTGGGAAAGATGACCTCGAGCTGCTCGGAACTGATGACCTGCTTGGTCTGGGGATCGAGCGGCGGGGCCAGAGGCGTGGGCAGATCGGGCAAGGCGTTGTACCACTGCGTCGGCATCTCGCACTCGGGCAAATTGATCTTCACTTCCATGTATCGCTCCGATTTCCGAATGATTGTAAGCATCCCAAGCCCGGGGGATCGTTTCCCCAAACAAGGCCGTACAGACGGTCAGTGTGAGTTAAGCACGGATTGTCTCGCGTGTCAATTTCACTGACAGCGACAGTTGTAACAATAAAAAATATGCAGATCGAGATTCTTCTCTCTTACAAACCTGTTGCGTTGTTCGTAAAATCTGTCTTAACGTATATTAATTTTCTCCAGCTGCAAAATACTACTTGATTTGTGAAATGCTGCCCAATGAAGATATATTGAATAACCTTCGATCTGGACGCACGAGCTCTGAACAACGTCGCCCTGCGCCGAAGGTCCATGAACGGCTTGATGCGGTGATCCCCGGTCGGCATGTTGCCGCCTCCGGCGGCGCCGATTGTCGTGGTGAAATGGCAAGACTGCAACCACAACGCTCCCAAACAGTTTCACAGCACACAGGAGAATGCATGAAACGAGTCGTATCACTGCTCATGTTCTGCCTGCTTCTGACCTCGGCCGCTGCCCAGGCGACGACTGAAGTCAAAATGGCAGGCGACTTCCGGGCGTATGGCGTCTTTTTCCAAAACCACAACTGGACCAGCTGGAACGCAACAGGCACGCAGACAGAAGAAGCCTTCGAGATTTGGCAACGCTGGCGACTGCGCACCGATTTCGTGGCCAACGAAGCCGTCAAGGTCCGTCTCGGCACCCGGGTCAACGACACTCCCTGGGGCTATGGCACCTACACAGCGGCCAATCCCACCGTCTCCATCGAAGTCTACCAAGCGTACCTGTAGTTCAAGCTGCCCGACTGCAACATCTACTGGTGGGCCGGCACGACCCTTGAGGTGAGCGCCCTCGACCCCCTGAAGTTTTACGGCGACGTCATCTACGGCCAGGGCGCTACGGGCGATTACAAGCGCAACGAGCGACAAGGTTGGTTCATCGACGCCGCCGCCCAGTATACCGGCTTTGACTGGGGCACCCCCGAAGTCGGCGGCTGGTGGAGCACCGGCGAAGACAGTTCCATCAACAACGGCTCGGAACGGCTGCCGTCTATCGCCGGCAACTTCGGCATGGGCAACTCCTTCCTCTACCCCACCGGACAGGAGCTTTCTAAAAACGACATGAGCGTCAACCCCATCGGCAGCTGGGGCCTCACTGCCTCCATCAAAGACATCAGCTGGCTGGAAAAACTCTCCCACCGCCTGACCTTCACATCCACCTGGGGCAACAACTCCCCGGCCGGACTGCGTAAAGCCGTGCTGGCCTCCGGCGGCAACGGCAAATACCTCACCATGGGCAAGGATTTGGCCATGGGCGAGTATGTGCTTGGGGCCAACATCGACTCCAAGTACATGCTCTATGAAAATCTGGCTTTGATCATGGAAACCGGCTGGGCCCACTACGGCAACCCCAACGGCAGCATCTGGAACACCGCCACCCGTCGCTTCACGAAGAACGTCAACGACGCCTGGATGGCCTCCTTCGGCTTCAAGTACACCTTCTAGACGCCCCAAGGCAGCCAGGGCCGGGAGGTCAAACCGTCCTCTCGGCCCTTTTCCTTGGCGTCGCGATAGGCTATACGGAGCAAACGTCGGACAATGGGGAAACGCCATGAAACGTCTGCTGCTCGCCCTGCTTCTTGCCCTGGCCGTTTGTCGGCCCGCCTTTGCCGGTGAAATCACGGTCTTCGCGGCCGCCAGCCTGACCAACGCCTTCACTGCCCTCAAAACCGACTTCGAGGCCGCCCATCCCGGCGACACGGTCCAGCTGGACTTTGCCGCTTCCGGAGCGCTGCTTGGCCGCATGGCTGCCGGCGCAGCCTGCGACGTTTTTGCCAGCGCCGACCGCGACACCATGACCCTGGCCGCAGACAGGGACCGCGTCGTTGCGGCCACGCGCATGGTCTTTGCCGGCAATACCCTGGTGTTGGCCGTGCCGGCCGGCAATGCCGCCCGGGTGTCAAGCCTCGACAGCCTGTCCGTGGGCGGTGTGCAGCGCATTGGCGTGGGCAACCCCGAATCCGTGCCAGCCGGGCGTTACGCCAAACGCGTCTTGCAGCAAAAGGCCCTCTGGTTCGCCCTGACCTCCAAACTGGTCTACTACCCATCTGTTCGCCATGTATTGGCCGCCCTGGAGCGCCACGAAATCGATGCGGGCTTCGTGTACGCCACCGATGCGTCCACCGCAGGCAAAGCCGTTGAGACCGCGGCGTCCCTCGTCCTCAATCCTCCTATCATCTACACTGCCGCCATGGCCAAAACAGCCAAGGACCAGCCGCTGGCCACCGCCTTTCTGGCCTATCTGGCCTCGCCTCAGGCTACTACGACCTTGGGTCGCTTCGGCTTTCTGCCGCCGCCGACGCAACCGCAATAACAGCCGCTCCCTTTCCTTTCATCCCGGCATTGGCTATAGACAAGCGGAGTTTTGACCGTTTCGCCTGGAGTACTGCATGTCCTTTGTCCCGCGTCTTGTTGCGATCCTGTTGCTCATCTTTGTTGCCGCTTGCGCTCCCGCTGCCCGCAACACGTCGAAAACACCAGCCAAACCGGTGCAAAGCGCTGCCAAGGCCCAAGCGGCCCCGGTCAAAGCCGCGCCGCCGGCCAAGGCTCCCCCGGCCGGTGCGCCGGTCCTTTCCCAGGCCAGCCCCCTGGCCGTCGCCGAGGCCGGCCCGCCGCCCGGTTTTGGCGGTATCCCCTGGGGCGCTCCGGCAACCTCCCAGCCGGGACTGGCCCAATTCGACGTCTCGGCCGAAAACGGCACCACGACCTGCCTGTGGCCACAGGGCCCAAAGGACATTTTCGGCGCAACGGTGCGCGAAGCCTACTATGAATTTTACAAGAATCAATTCTACCATATCTGGATTAACTTCGACGGCATGGCCGCCTATGAGACGGCGTTGGCCGGTCTGACCCGGGCCTACGGACCGCCCACCCAGGAAAATCGCGACAAATATTATCACGCCTGGACCGTGGGCGAGGTCAATATCTACTGCGCCTTTCACCCGGATATGAACGAAGGCGACGTCAGCTTTTTCTATCAGCCGCTCTACGAACGCATGGTCGCGGCCCGCAAGACCGGCCACGCCAAAACCCCGACCAGGAGCGCCAAACCGTGAACGCCAATGAGGCCTATGCCAAGCTCATGGCCCATAGCCGGGCTTCGGCCGAGATCGCCGCGACCTTGAGCCTGCTCTCCTGGGACCAGCAGGTCATGCTGCCTCCAGCCGCCCATGCCGGCCGGGCCGGGCAGATCGGGGCGTTGACCGCCATCCTCCACCGCCGGGCCAGCGATCCGGCCATGGGCGAATGGCTGGCCGCCTGCGAAGACACAGGACGCACCCGCGACGAGGCCTCGCCCGAAGCCGCCAATATCCGTGAACTGCGCCGTGATTACGATCAGGCCGTCAAGATTCCCGAATCCCTGGCCGTGGCCCTGGCCCAGGCCGCCAGCACCGGCCAGCGGGCCTGGGAATTGGCCAGGAAAGAAAACAACTTCCGTGCCTTTGCTCCGCAT
This sequence comes from Desulfovibrio sp. TomC, assembly GCF_000801335.2. Taxonomy (NCBI): domain Bacteria; kingdom Pseudomonadati; phylum Thermodesulfobacteriota; class Desulfovibrionia; order Desulfovibrionales; family Desulfovibrionaceae; genus Desulfovibrio; species Desulfovibrio sp. TomC. The sequence continues at coordinate 107,275 of NZ_JSEH01000015.1, read as the reverse complement.
CTCGACACCCTGCTCGACCTGTCGCGGCAAAAGGCCGAGGCCCTTGGCTATGCCGGCGAGGCCTATGACGCCCTGCTCGACCTGTTTGAGCCCGGCGAGACCGTGGCGGCCATCGCTCCCATTCTGTCCGAACTGCGCGATGCGGCCACAGACATCCTTGCCCGCGTGGCCGATGCGCCCAAACCCGCCCCGTTGCCGGCCGGTCCGTATCCGATCGCAGCCCAGGAACGGCTCTTGCGCCAGATTACGGCCGACATCGGCCTGCCCGACACAGCCTCGCGCCTGGACGTCTCCACCCATCCGTTTTCAACGCTCATCGGCCCGGGAGACGCGCGAATCACCACGCGCTTTGACAAGGCCGATTTCACCAAGGCCTTTTTCGGGGCAATCCACGAAACCGGCCACGCCCTCTACAGCCTGGGACACAGCGGACCGGACCACTACGGGACGCCCATGGGGGAACCGGCCTCCTTTGCCGTGCACGAGTCACAGTCGCGGTTGTGGGAAAACCAAGTGGCCCGGTCCCTGCCCTTCTGGGAACACGCCCTGCCCCTGGCCGCCAGGGAATTTCCCCAGCTGGCCGGCCTGTCGCCCCAAGACATTTTCAAGATCGTCGGGGCTACCCAGCCGGGCCTTGTCCGGGTGGACGCCGACGAGACGACCTACAACCCGCATATCGTGCTGCGCTTTGAACTGGAACTGGCGCTAATCCGGGGCGATCTGGCCGTGGCCGATCTGCCCGGAGCCTGGAATGAGAAGTCGCAGGCAATTTTGGGGTTGACGCCGCCAACCGACGCGCTGGGCTGTCTCCAGGACGTGCACTGGTCAACGGGCGCCTTCGGCTATTTCCCCACCTACAGCCTGGGCAATATTTACGCCGCCTGCCTCTTTGAAGCTGCTGCCAAGGCCATCCCGGACCTGCCCTCCCGCATGGCGGCCGGCGACTTTGCCCCGCTGCTCTCCTGGCTTGGCCAGACCATCCATGAAAAAGGCCGTCTGCTGCGGCCCCGGGTGCTTCTGACCGCCGCCACAGGCCAAGCGCCGACGGCCGCACCGCTGGTGCGCCATCTGCGGGCCAAGGCTTCAGCCATCTACGGCGTCGCCTGGGAATAGAGAGCCGGGGGAAGAAATGCCTCCGGCGGCCGGGGCGTGCGAGGGAAGAGGAAGAGTGCCTCCGGCGGCCAAAGGGCAGTGCCCTTTGGAATCCCACCTGGGGGAGTTTGATTTGACTGTGGGCGTGGCCGTTGCAACGCCCTGCGACCGCGCCCCTAGCCGGCCAGCACGGTTGCGGCAGCATTGTAGGTCGCAGGCGTGGTATAGCCCGGCGCAAGCAGATACACCGCAGCATTGGCCGCCGTGATGGTGCTCTGGCTCGTGGCGTCCTGGTTCTTGAAATTGAGGTAGGCAGCCTGGGACACCGGGCTGGTCAGAATGTCGGCGTACACGGCCTGCCACTCCTGCGGCGTGGCCAACGTGGAACCGTAGGTCTCGGCGTAGTCGTATTCCTTGCTCCAGGCCGGGGTGGCCGCTCCAAGATCAAGCGTGTAGGTCGTCTCGTTTTGCAGGGCAAAGGTCTGGGTGTCGTAGCTGTAAATCTGGTAGCCTGGGTTGCTGTCGAAGACAGGCGAAATCCCCGGGGCTATGCGAATAAGCGCGGCAGCGTCCGAACCATCAGTTGCGGTTATGAGCCGGAAATCGTCGTTATGGAGATGGCCGGTAAACGTCGCCGCAATAGTCGACGAGTAGGACAACTCCAAGGCCGTAAACGCATTGTTGAAACCATTGTCCAGATTTCCCGAGTAACTGATCTGCCCGGTTTCAGCGTAGGTGTCGGCCACGGCGGCCGCAGCGGCTCCGGTCGGGATGTGGGCGACCACCCACACTTTCTGGAAATCCTGGGCAGAATCCGCCAGTTCCGAGGCGAACCAGGACAGTTCCACGACTCCCGGCCCTGGGTCGTCATACTCGCTTATCCACAAATTATCATTGAGCACGATATACTTGATCCCGGTCGGACCGTCCGGCTCCAAGGCATAGTAGCCGCCCATGGAGTAGCCGGTGGTGAAAGCCGCCCGGTCCGCGTCGTTGTTGAAAAAAGCCTGGGCCAGGATCGGGGCTGTACTCGACAGATACGCATCGCCGGGACGTGCGCCGATGCTGCCCTGCATGTTGTCGGTGTCGCAATTGCCGTCAGCCACGATGACGGTCGCATCGGGAAAGCGGCTGTCCACTTCCTGGACAAAAAATTGCACGGTTTTTTGGGCAAAGGCATCCAGGCCGGCCTGGCTCGTATCACCGGTCAGGCTGGCATAGGTCTGAGGGAAATTATGGGACAGGATGTCGCCAGGGTAGATCATAAGCGTGATGCCATCGGCCCGGCCGGCCATGTCGTCCAAGGCAGATTCAAACAGCCAATAGTTGCTATCGCTGCCGTAGGCCGAATAGGCGGTCTGGGACGAAGAGGACAGAATGCCCTTCCAGGCGGAGACATCTGCCGCGGCCAGGGTCGGGACCAGGGTCGGATCGGCAAAGGGATCAAAGTGCACATCGGAAAAGAGCAGAAATGTGTCCACATTGCCTGTTGCAGCCATGGTGCTTTCCTTTTGCGCTTGTAGTCCTGGCAGCCCGTAGCCTCGATTTGCTATGCGTCAGCGTATAAACCGAATCGGAGCAAAACGAAACCCTCCGGCATCACGGGCTGACAGTCTTATCATACTGCAACACATGGAAACGCTAGGCTTTTTTCGGCGCAAAGAAAGCGCTCTCGACCCTTTCCCGGCCGACTGTCGTCGACGGACCATGGCCGGGAAACAATTCCACGGCATCGGGCAAGACCAGGATCCGCTCCCGGATGGAATCCAGAAGCAGGGCCGCGTGGCCGTACGAACTGTCGGTACGGCCGACGTTGCCGCGAAAAATCGTATCACCGGTAAAGGCGGCCAGGGAACGGGTGAAGAAATAGACCAGATGGCCGGGAGTGTGGCCGGGGACTGGCAGAACCAGACAAGGTTCGCCCAGAAACATCCGGCGGCCCGGGTGGATGGCTTTGTAGGGAAACGCCGGCACTGGGGCCATGGCCCCGTCCGGGCCGTAGCCCTCCTCGGCGGCCAACAAGGCATCGGCCGTCGAAGCATAAACCGGGGCCTGACTCAGTCCGGCCAGCTCCGCCACCCCGAGGACGTGGTCGTGATGCAGATGGGTGAGCAAAATGGCCGTCAGGCGCAGTCCGCGCTCACCGATCTCGCGCCAGAGCCGCTCCGGTTCGCCGCCGCAGTCAATGACCACGGCCGCGCCGTCGGCGCCCCAGGCCAGGTAGCTGTTGACCGCAAAGGGTTGCATGGTAAACGTCTTGATATACATAGGCTGCCGGCAACAATGTCCTTTCCTGAAACTGCCTTGCAAACCCCTTGCCGGTTGACGCCGCCTACCCGGGGAGGCCGAACATGATCCTTTTTCGCGGCAACTGCCAGATGCAGTTCACTGCCGAAGCGGCGGCCGCCGCCGGGGAGGACGTCTCTTTTGCCTCCCTGGCCTCGCCGCTGACCCTGACCGCCTCGCCGGGCGTTATTCCGCCCCTGGTCACTGCCCTTATCGACGGGGCCAGGGCCAGGGAATACCTCCACACAAGGGAGCTTGGCGACCAATTCCTGCCGCCGGCGGCCACTCCCGGGACCACGGCCCTGGTCCTCAACCTCTTTCACGAAAACAGGCCACTTTTCCTGCACAAAACCGACCGCTACGCCTTCTACCTCGATCCTGCCGCCTTTGCCCGCAAACCTGCCCTGGGCCGGGCCGTCGAAGCCCAGTTCCAGACCATCGTGCCCAATCCGGCCAGTTATCTCGAGCGCTACGCCGCCATGCTGCACCTCCTGCGTGAGCGCCTGCCCGGCCTGCCCATCCTGGTGGTCGGTCGCCTGGGCCATTATCCGGGCCTTGGGCCCACGCCGCACTCCTATCTGAATGGATGGGGTGAGCTGTGCTTCACCGCCGCCAGGGAGTTCGCCGCCTGGGTCGAAACCCTGCCCGACACCCGGTATCTGGATGCCGACCGGATTATGGCCGGCGTATTTCGACGATCCGGTGCGCCGGTGGAGGCGCATTTTCCCTTTCTGCGTCTGGCCCGCTCGCCCGACGACACCCGGCCGGCCATAAGCCGGGACCTGGAACATGCCGGCAGCCTGTGGCCAGCCTTGGCGGCAACAATCGTCGCCACGCTCAAGACCGGCCGGGTGGACTACGCCCCGGAAGAGACCGTGCCCGGGAGCTGGCGGCAACCCTTTGTCCCGGAGCAGTTAAACCATCAAGTATTACTTGAGCATCTCGTTTCCGGTTCCAACTATCGCGCGGCCCGGGCCGTGGGAAACATGCTGTTTCGGCCAAAAGAGGATTTCACCGGACTGCTTCTTGACGCCGCACCGTACATGCCGGTGTGCCACAACCTGCTGCACATGGTGCGGGCCTACGGCCAGGGCCGCCCAGACCCGGCCCTGGCCGGGTGGTGCGACATCCATGCCGGCCTGGCCGAGACCTTTACCGCCAACGGCGAGGCCTACCGCCGGGAGTACCTGGAAAAAATCGAGGCGCTCAGGCGATTGGTTCTTGCCTCAACAAAAGTTTAACATTATCAAACACTCCGTTTGACAATGGCAAACGATTCCGGGACGGGTCCGCCCCCCGCCGGGACCCCCCTGCCGGGACGCTCTTCACACACTTTTGCATCCCCCGCATTTCCGGTCTGTTGGCGGATGGGGACCCAAATCGCCTTCCAGACTGGCATAAATCGTGCTGCCAGGGTGACGCATTGGGGAAGCTTCGGTTTCGGCGGCATCCGTATTATTTTTTCAAACAGGGAGGCGTTATGCGCCGCGTATTGATCTTGCTCGTCCTACTGTGTCTGATCGGGCCGAAAACGGCCTTCCCGGCCAAGCAGTCCGGGAAGCTGGCCGTCAAATCCGCTCTGGTCACGGAGTATAGCTCAGGCAAGACCCTGTACAGCCAGGACGCCGACCGCCGCATCCCCCCGGCGTCGCTGACCAAGGTCATGACCATGTACCTTGTTTTCGACCTCGTGGCCTCGGGCAAGGCCAGCTTTTCCGACCGGATCAAAATCAGCCGCCGGGCCGACGCCACAGGCGGATCGACCATGAACCTTCACGCCGGCGAGGTGGTCACGCTCGACGAACTCATGCGCGGCATGGCCGTTGCCTCGGGCAACGACGCCTGCATCGCCGTGGCCGAGCACTTCGGCGGCATCCCCCATTTCGTGGAGATGATGAACAGCAAGGCCCGCAGCCTGGGCATGACCGGCACCACCTTCAAAAATCCCAACGGCCTGCCCGCACCGGGCCAGCTCACCACCGCCCGGGACCTCACCAAACTGGCCGTCAGCTACCTGCACCACTATCCGCAGGCCCTGCGCTATCACTCCACCACCGAAATCAGTCATAACGGCGCGGTCCACGGCAACACCAACCGGCTGCTTGGCACTTGTGACGGCGTGGACGGCATCAAGACCGGCTACATCGATGCCAGCGGCTACAACATCATTGCCACAGCCAAGCGCGGCGATGCCCGCGTCATCGCCGTGGTGCTCGGCGGACGCACCAAGCAGTTGCGCAATCGTGAAGCCACCCGAATCCTTGACGCCTCCTTCTCCGGCGCAGTGGACAGCATGGTGGCGAGTTGCGATGTTCCTGAACCGACCCCGACCAAGATCGTCTCCAAACGAAGCCGCTCCAAGCATCATGGCAAGGTTGTCCGCATCGCTGACAGCGAACGCCGCAGTTCGGTCAGTTCCCGGCGCGGCGCGTCAGCCCGCTTCGATGCCCACGCCGTCTCGGCCAAATCCAAGCACACCAAATCGGCCAAGGCCAACAAGGCCGGCGCGCCCCATACGACTTCCCACAGCCAAAGCAAGAAACACGCGAAAAACGGAGCTGCAAGCCGGTAAGCTCCCTCATACCGGCGCATCAGCCAGTTCCCGTCGCCGCCCATCGATTGCAGGCCGCTGCCGGTTTTTCCCACGCAGCGGCCGCCCTTCTTCCCGCCCACTCTTTTGTTTACGGCTTCCATTTGCCTCCAGTCACATGGCATTCTGAAATCAAGTGACAGCACAAGCAAATTTCCTGACAGCATTGACCCTCTTTCGCCCGGGTTGCTATTGTGGTTGGCAGTGCCAACACTCAACCAGGAGCCATCCATGAAAATCAGCGCCCGCAACCTTGTGCCCGGCACCATCAAGTCCATCACCAACGGTATGGTCAGCAGCGAAGTCGTTATAGAAATCGCTCCCGGCGTTGAAATCGTGTCCGTGGTCACCACCCACTCTGTCGAAGCCATGGGCCTGGCCGTGGGCCAGTCGGTCAAGGCCATGGTCAAGGCCTCAAGCGTCATGCTCGTCACCGACTAGTCCGCCGCCTCTGCCCTGCTGTCCGGTCCTGGCCGTCGCATCCCGGACGGGACCGGACGTTGCGCGCGGCGCTGTTTCTCGCCCCCCGCTTCCCTCCTCACTTGACGCGAATCACAGTCTATTTCTGTCTTGCCAAGTTCCCGCGCCCATGCCACCTTGCCGCACCAAAACACGGACGGGAGTCCCGGCCCCACCGTCCGTCTGGGAGCAATGGCGTGCGTCGAGTGTTTATACCTGTCCTGGTGCTTTTTTGCTGTGTGGTTGCCGCCTGCCCTGCGGCCCAGGCCGGCAAGACCGAAACCGTACAGTCCGCCCTGTGGACTCCGGCCGAGCTGGCCGGCTCCCCGGCCGAACGCAAATCCGGCCGCCTGGGCGCTCCCGACACAACGTCGCCGGTGTCCGTGACGCCCCCGTCACTGCCTCCCCTACCCGCAAAACTCACCGGCTCCATCCGCCGGGTGGACACCCACGGCGCCAAGCTCGTGGCCCTGACTTTTGATCTGTGCGAATTGGCCGACCAGGCTTCCGGCTACGACGCAGCGGTCATTGACGCCCTGCGGGCGGCAGGAGCCCGGGCCACCCTGTTCGTCGGCGGCAAATGGATGCGCTCCCATCCTCTCCGGGCCATGCAGTTGATCGCCGATCCGCTGTTTGAAATCGGCAACCATGCCTGGACCCATGGCAACTTTGGCCGTCTGCACCCCGACGCCATGATCCGGGAGATTGCCTGGACCCAGGCCCAGTATGCCGAGCTTCGCTCCGAACTCGTGCATCTGGCCCAGGAACGCGGGGTGTCCGACAAGGATCTGGCCACTATCCCGCAAGCCCCCGTGCTCTTTCGGTTCCCCTACGGCCGCTGCCGGCCCGAGGCCCTGGACATGCTAGCCAAGATGGGCCTAGCCGCCGTACAATGGAACCTGACCACCGGAGACCCCGATTCGGCCAGCACCCCGGAGCGCGTCCTCAAAAACGTCCTGGAACGGGTCCGCCCCGGCGACATCATCATCGGCCACGCCAACGGCAACGGCCACGGTACCGGGCAGGCCCTGCCCGGACTGCTGGCGGAACTGACCAATCGTGGTTATACTCTGGTTACGGTCAGTGAGTTGCTGGCGGCCGGGCGGCCGGTTGTGACCTCGGACTGCTATGACAGCCATCCCGGCGACACGGCCCAATATGACGCCGTCTTTGGCGACGGCACCACGCATCCGCGCAAAAAAAGCGGATCGGGGCCACTGCCAAAACCCACCCAAGCGCCCTGATTCCGGGCAAAATACAGCGTTCAGGAAGAGATTGTTATGTACTGTACTTGTAAAATGTGTTTCCAGATGGTTACGACGTGCGGGTTGATTCTCCTTGTTTTTCTCGCTCCAGCCTTTTCCTTTTCCGTAAACCTCCCGATCCAAGGCAAAGTGCATGAAAGCACCGAGACGTTCACTGGAACCGCGACAGCGTCCTTCAGCGGCGACGGGAGCTTGATCCTCGCAACGAACAAAGGCGTGGCCTGCAAGGGTAATTTTGTGCATGTGAGTCAACAGGAAGGCAACGGCACGGTCACCTGCGAAGATGGCCGTCTGGGCTCGTTTGTCTTTGTCACGGCCGGGCTCTCCGGCTCCGGTTCCGGCAAAATAGGCGCCGAGGACTTTGAATTTCGTATCGGGAAGTAGCCCTTTCACTCCCCCCTACACGCCTTGTGCGGATGACCTGTTCGTACCTCACTTGCTCATGGCGGGCTCCAGCAAGCGCAACCGACAGTCCCTTTGCGACGGGAGCGGAGCGAATGGACACGGCTCCAGTTGTGCCTTGGTTCTTCCCCTGGGAAAAGAACCGGGGCTGCGGCATGCTGGTCCCCAGAGGGGGCTTCCCCTCCGGGGACTGGAGTCAATGGTCTTGCCCTGTACGATAACGACCTGTCGAACCGTCACCAAGGCCGCAATCCGGGGCGCGTGTCCTACTGGGCCGGTGCTGCGGCCGGAGTCTCTTCCTTGTCGTTGCTGCCTTCCCGGACATACAGCGTGATGCTGGCCACTTTGGATTCCTTCCCCGGTTCCATATACTTGAGCACCAGACGGTTTTTGCTGGTCAGCTTGCCGACAAAGGCGCCGTCGTCATCAGCCATGTAGAGCGTAGCCCCGTCGATCACGCCAACCACAGTTTCCTTGCCCCGGGCCGAGGCCTTGGTGCCGAAAAATGCCCGGCCTTCCTGCTTGTCGATGGTCAGTGTCCAGTCCAGATGCAGGAACTTGGGCGTAGTGGTCGGATCGGTATGGCCCAGCCGCCCCATGGCCACGGAATCCGACGTGCCCTTCCATACGCCGGTGACGTCGGGAATGCTCTTTTCCTTCTTCTCCTTGGATTCCCTGGCCTGGGCCGAAGAAACGGCCAGAAAACAGCCCATGACAAGAGCCAGAAGCACTGCGACATGACGGGACATGCAAACCTCCGTGCAAAGTGGTAAGAAAGCCCTGGCCAGCCCTGGCGCAACGACCAGCACTGCGCTCTGTTGTGGGCCGGCAATTTATAAAACTCCAGTATATGTAGAGAAAAGGACCGCCCATGACAACAGGCAGCCAACCGATTCTACTCGGCCGGGGAAGTACGGACGCCTTTTTGCTGCCGGCCATGGCCAACCGTCACGGCCTGGTGTCCGGAGCCACGGGCACGGGCAAAACCGTGACCTTGCGTGTGCTGGCCGAGGCCTTCTCCGATCTGGGCGTCCCGGTCTTCCTGGCCGACATCAAGGGCGACCTGTCCGGGCTGGCCGCAGCCGGCGGCGATGCCCCCAAGATCGTTGACCGGGCCAGGGAACTTGGCCTCGATTTCACACCTGCGGCCTACCCCACCGTCTTCTGGGACATCCTTGGCCGTGACGGCATCCCCCTTCGCACTACCGTGTCGGAAATGGGGCCGCTGTTGCTGGCCCGGCTGCTTGGCCTCAACGACACCCAGTCCGGGGTGCTGGATATCATTTTCCGGGCGGCAGACGAAGCTGGGCTGTTGCTGCTCGATCTTAAAGACCTGCAGGCCATGACCACCCATGTCGGGGACAATGCCGCCTCGTATCGCACCCGCTTCGGCAATGTCTCCACCGCCAGCGTCGGGGCCATCCAACGTGCCTTGCTTGGCCTGGAGAGTCAGGGCGGTGCGCTCTTTTTCGGTGAACCTGCCCTGGATCTCGATGACCTGTTCCAGACCGACGTCTCAGGCCGGGGCGTGCTCAATATCCTGTGCGCCAAGGGCCTTATGGGCGCGCCCAAGGTTTACGCCGTCATGCTCCTGTGGCTGTTGGCCGAACTGTTTGAGACCCTGCCCGAAGTGGGCGATACGGACAGACCGCGTCTGGTCTTTTTCTTTGACGAGGCCCATCTGCTCTTTACCGACGCCCCGGCGGCGCTGGTCGAGAAAATCGAACAGACCGTGCGCCTCATCCGATCCAAGGGGGTCGGCATTTATTTCATCACCCAGTCGCCGCTCGATCTGCCGGACACGGTCCTTTCCCAGCTTGGCAACCGCGTCCAGCACGCCTTGCGCGCCTTCACGCCGCGCGATCAACGGGCCGTGGCCGCCGCAGCCGACACCTTCCGCCCCAACCCGAAACTCGACACGGCCAGGACCATTACCGAGCTTGGCGTGGGCGAGGCCTTGGTCTCCTGCCTGGACGCCAAGGGCATGCCGACGGTCGTGGAGCGGTGCCTTATTGTCCCGCCGCGCAGCCGGATGCTGCCCCTTTCCGAAATCGAGAAACAGGAAACAACCCGCGGCTCCGTCCTGGCCGGCCACTATGGGAAGCCCCTGGATCGGGAATCGGCCTTCGAGCGTTTGCAGGCCAGGGCCGAAACCATCCAGGAACGGCAACCGTCCACCCGGGTCGGCAAAAGCCAGGCCGAGCGTCTCATCGGCTCCATGGCCGAAAGTGCCCTGCGATCCATCGGCACCCAGATCGGCCGGCAGATTGCCCGGGGGGTATTGGGAGCGCTTTTCGGGGGGAAACGGTAGCCGGGCAGAAAAAAAAGGGGGCCGAAGCCCCCTTGATTATTAGTAGTAGCGCCACTCGCCGGGTTCCTCGCGAAACGTCATGTCGAGTTCTTCGCTGATGCCGACCCGGAGTTCCTTGTCGTTTTCGGCCACGGTCACGTTCTTGGCCGGATCATATCCGACATCAAGGCAGACCTCTTCCCAGTGCCGACGAATATGGTCGGCCGCCTGGGTAATCGCTGCTTCCTGACCGGGCCGCTTGAGCCAGCGCGCAACCCAGATCCACATACGCGCCTCCTTGGCTGAGCAGTCAAATGACGCAAAACAAACGGCCATGCGTCTTTCTTGTATATAAGCACCGCTGTCCTTTTTTCAAGAGACCGGCAGCGGCGCTCCTTTCCAGCCAGGACTCGCCCGAATGCCTCTACTGGCCGCCCTTTTGACGCTGCTGCTCGATTTCCTTTTTAAGTCCTTCGCCGTACTTGCGGGCCTGGATGATAATGTCGTCCACCTTGTCGCCACGGACTTTCATCAGCGAAATCTTGTAGGCGCCGTCCAGGGGGATCATGGCGTTTTTGGAATCGGCGTACAGGGCGTCCATGGCCGAAATCAGGCTAGAGGGCTCCATGCCGGCATAGGAATTGAAACATTCCCGGAAATTGTTCTCAATAGCCGGACCTTTGGCATCTTTCTGCATGGTGCTGATGTCGGTGCACATGATGCGCACAGCAGTGGCCAGACCAAACAGGAAGGATCGCTTTTCCTTGTCGGAATAGCTGGACCAGGCGTGGGCAAACGATGCAGTGCTGACGCCCGAGGCAACCTGTGTGCCCGAATAGGCCGGGGCGCGAAAGCCCACACAAACAAGCAAGGCGACCAGGATCAGGACCTTTTTGGACATGGTATTCTCCTTAAGATGAACACGGGCAAAAGAAGCCCGAAAATGGGCAAGGTGTTATCTTACGCCATGGAAGAGCGGGCGGCAAGGGGCTGGCCTGACCTTGACAATACTGCGGCTTCCGGTTTTGTGATGAAAAATATATCGACGCATCCCAGGTGAAAGGAGCCTCCCATGCACCGCCTTTTCTGTCTCGCCGTGACCATTTTCTCCCTCGTCCTCCTGGCCGTCCCGGTCCGGGCTGCCGACGCTCCCAACCAGCTTGCCGGCATCACGCTCGGGGCTAATGCCGAGGATCTGCGCGACCGTCTGGATCTGGCCCGGGTTGCGCCCCTGTGGGACAAACCCTGGCTGGTGCGGGCCAATCTCAAACCCACCAAAGGTTTTACCGCCGGCTACGTTCTGCTCGGCGGTTGCTCCACCCAGAACCGGGTCGAACGCATCCGGCTGCAATACAAGGACGGCTCCAAGGCCCTGTTTGACAAGCTGACCCGCAAACTGACCGACCGCTACGGCGTGCCCCTGCCGTTGCCTGTTCCCAAGGGGGTCAAGTACAAGGGCTATCGCTGGGTGTTTGGCTCAAACAAGGCCAAAGGACTGGATATTCTGCTTGAGCATTACGAGCAGGCCGGCGAGGAAAACCCCTCCGGCAACATCATCCGTATAAGCGACAACCGGGCCATGGCCCAGGAACGGGCCTGCTACGACGCCATGATTAAGGGCGCGCCCGAACCGCAGCCGGCCTTTCCCTTGTTCGAAGTGGACGAGAACTGGCTTTTGCCGCAGTAAACACGGAGCCGGCCGGCGGTCCTGGTCACGGGTCGACAAACCGACGATTTGTTGACACAAAACCGCCGCTCGGCCTATCATCTGCCGCGTTTGCGGACCGGCCGTAACGTCGTCCGCCTGACGCCCCGGGCCGGGGTGCGACGGCATCCCGCTTCCGACACGCTCTTACTCCCAGGAGGACACGAATATGGCGATTACCATCGGCATCAACGGGTTTGGTCGTATCGGTCGGTATCTGGTCAGGCTTCTGGCCGACGATCAGGACATCACACTGGCAGCCATCAATGCCCGGGCCGACAATGCCCAGCTGGCCCATCTGCTCAAATACGATTCCGTACACGGCCGTTTTGCCGGCACCGTGGTTCCCTGCGACGAGGGCTTGATCATAAACGACCGACTCGTGAAAATCAGCCGTCACGGCGGCGGCGAATGGCGCTGGGCCGAATTGGGTTGCCGCTATGTGGTCGAGACCACGGGCAAGTTCGTTGACCGGGAGTCCTGCGAGAAGCATGGCCTGTGCGGGGCTGAAAAAGTCATCATCAGCGCCCCCGGCAAGAACGAAGACGTCACCATCGTCATGGGCGTCAATGACCACGAACTCAAGGCCGAGCACCGCATCATTTCCAATGCCTCCTGCACCACCAACTGTCTGGCCCCGGTGGCCAAGGCCCTAAACGATGCCTTCGGCATCAAGCACGGCCTCATGACCACCATCCATTCCTATACCATGAGCCAGCGCATCCTCGACGGGTCCCACAAGGACTGGCGTCGCGGCCGGGCCTGCGCCCTGTCCATGATCCCCACCACCACCGGCGCCGCCCGGGCCGTGACCAAGGTCATCCCGGCCCTGACCGGCCGCCTCGACGGCATGTCCATCCGCGTGCCCACCCCCAACGTCTCGGTGGTGGATTTCACCTGCGAACTGGAAAAACCCACAGACACCGCCGGGATGCTGGCGGTTTTGGCCGCCGCGGCCGGCGACAGCATGGGCTTTACCGACGAACCGCTTGTGTCCATCGACTTCGTGGGCGACACCCACGGCGGCGTGGTGGATTCCAAAGCCTCCCAGGTCCTGGACGGCACAATGGCCAAGGTCCTGTCCTGGTACGACAACGAAGCCGGCTTCACCCACCAGCTGGTGCGCCTGATCAAAAAGGTCGCCAGCCTGTAGACCGCTCCCAAGCCACCCGACAAACCGCCCCCGGCCCTGGCCGGCGGGCGGTTTTCCTTTTTGAAATCACTCTAAAGCAATCCCGTTCCTGGTCGATACAGTGAGCAAAGGCCAACGCCACTGCATCCCGGCCACCCGGAATCGAGGATATGCCCATGACCGCGCCGACCACCCCTGCCGCTGTTTTTTCTTCTGCCCTCGTCGTTTCGGCCAGCGACGGCCATGCCCGGGTCGACCGTGATTTCTTAAAGCGTGCCCGCATCTTCGCCGTACGCCATGCGGCCTCCGGCGCTGACGCCCTGGCGCTTCTTCGCCGCGAAGGCCCGAGCCTGATCATCTGCGACGACAAACTGTCCGACATGGACGGCCGCGACCTGATAACGGCTCTGCGCGCCGATCCCGCCCTGGCCGACATTCCGGTCATCCTCACGGCTGCCGGCGGGACCCGGGCCGATGTGCTGTCCGCCGTCAAGCTCGGCGTGGCCGGTTTTATGCTGCGCCCCTACTCCGAAGACACGTTCCACCGGCATCTGGCCATGGCGGCCCACATGACCCGATTCGCCGCGGCCGAGCGCGCCGCCCTGGGGCGGGCCGTGGCCAAGGAAAACGCCGGCGATGCCCGCGGCGCCGAACGCGCCTTTGCCGCCGTGGCCGATACGCCGGACGATGCCCCGCGCCTGTTTGAAGAAGGCATGGCCGCCTTGGCCGTGCGCGACGTGGAACGGGCCATCATGGCTTTTCACAAGGCCCTGGCCGTCAACAAGCTCTATGTCGAGGCCCATCTGGGCCTGGCCCGGGCCTGGCTGACCAAGGGGAGCCTTCGCCAATACCGCCACTACATGAAACAAGCGGCTTCGGCCTGCGCCCGGGCCCAGCGCTTTGTTGAACTGCGCGACCAATTCGTGACCCTGCTCGCCGCTGACGAGGCCGGATTCAATCCCTTCCTGGCCCTTGGCAACGAACTTGTGCGCGATCGCCACTACACCGCCGCCGTGTCGCTCTACCGGCTGGCGCTGGAGCTGGCCCCCCAAAACGCCGACGCCTACGTGGGGCTATCCAAGGCCTACCATTTCCTGCGCCGTCCCGACTTGGCCGAACGGGCCGTGCGGAAAGGACTGCGCCTCAACGAACGGCACCCCGAAGCCAGAATCATCCATCGCCGCCTGACCGGAAAAACCGACGAAGCCATAGCCCCCCTTGCCGCCGACACAGCCCAGGGACCGTCTCTGCCCCTGCTCCTGCGCGGCGTGCTCTATCTGGCCGGACTGGCGACTGAGACGCTTGTGCGTTCACGCCGCCAAGCCAAGGCCGCCTGATCAAGACAATAGCGCCACTCCCGCTGACCATAGATTGCCTTGCCGCCAAAAGTGGGGCATACGTTGGGAGAGGCGAATGGGCCGCTGCGGGAGGAACACCATGTCAGACGCCGTCACCCCGGCCGGACACACAGAATCCGGACCGCCAGGTCATTTCGAAGCGTCTCCGCCGGGCCATATTGAAGCGACGCCGGCCGGCACGGTGACTCCGTCCCCGCCAGGCGTCGTCCAGACAACGCCGCCAACTGGTCCCTTCGATGTCCAGCCGGCCGGGCATGTCGACACGGCCCCGGCCGGCAGTGTTACGCCGGCTGTCGCCGGTGCGGTGGAAGTCACCCAAGGCGGCATCGTCAACATCCGGCTCTAGGCTCCGATCCTGCCTCACGGAGGCCGCAGGCCGACAACCCCCTGGTTATTGCATGCAACACCTTCGCCCAAGCATCCTCCTGCTTTTCTCCTTGGTTTTGTGTCTGTCCCTGTTGGCCTGCTCCAGCACGCACAATCCCTGGTACCCTCAGGATCAGGAGCAGTATCTGGCTGAAAAGATCAAGTCCAACCGCAACGCCTATCTGCGCTACAGCCAGGCCGAAGAAGACGCTCGCAAGGACGGTATGGCCGAAGCCGTTGAACAGTTTGGGCGGGCCAAGGAAAGTGCCCGCCAGGAACTGGCGCGCTACGAAGCCGAACTGGCTGCCTATCAAAGCTCCAAGGGAACATCTGCGCATAAGCCAACGCCCTGAAGCGTCGCGCCTTTCCAACTTTCATGGTGCCGGCCGTCGCGCCAGTCCATGTCTTGTCGAGCTGAAAAAGCCCGAATTCCCTGAACCCCAAGGTGTACGGCTTGGTCCGATTTCTGCTGGGGGACAGCAGTGTCGTCTGCTTGCTCACCTCATGCGGAGTTCTGTATGCCCCGTTGTCTCATCGTTCTCCTGTCCGTCCTCATCCTGTCTTTCGCCCTGCCCACTCCAGCTCCCGCCCTTGACGGCGTCACCGTGACCTTCGCCGTCATCCAAGATTGGACCTCGGGCTTTGAGGCCAATGTGACCCTGCGCAACACTTCCGGCAGCACGCTGCGCGACTGGAGACTGACCTTCCGGTTGGCCGGGACCATCAACAGTATCTGGAACGGCCAGCGTCTGGCCGACCAGGACGGCGCCGTGGTCGTCGCCCCGGCCTCCTGGAACAGCGACATTGCTCCGGGCGGGTCGGTGACCGTGGGATTTACGGCCAGCCCAGGCGGCACGGCCCCCACGGATGTGGCCGTCAGCGGCGCCTGGTGCGATGCCTGCGCCGTAATACCACCGCCCGTTTTGCCGGGAACCGCCGACTACCGCATCACTGCGGACCGCGATGCCGATACCTTTGTTCTGGGGCAAAGCGACCCCTTGCAGATCCATGTGCGCACCGGCCAAAGCCGTACCTTTGCCTTTGATCGGGCCATTACCGGAGTCGTGTCCAGGAATCCGGCTGCAGCCGCCGTGACCATCGCCGATGGCCGGTTAACGGCCCAAGGGCTGGTCCCGGGCCGAACCGGACTGGCCCTGACCTTTGCCGACGGCACAAGGTGTTTCATGGGTCTTCGGATCGACGCCGCGGGCGGCAGTCTGCCCGGACTGCCGGGTCCGGTTGCCGTCGGCTCGGTATCGGAGGATTCGGATGCCGATCTCGCGTTCTGGCGCAACCACGTCGCCGGTCCCAAAGGCACCCGGGCCGATATCCGCTACATCTACATCAACGGCGGCCCCATTGCCGGCTGGAAATCCTGGGACCCGGACCGGGCCGTCTCTTTTGCCAAAGAGAGTCTGGCGCTTGGGCTTGTCCCGTTCTTCGTCTTCTACAACATCCCCGACGGAGGAGAGAGCTACACCACCGACCTTGAACATGTACAAAACGCCGACTACATGGCTGCCTACTACAGCAACCTGACCACGTTTCTTTCCGAAACAACCGCGGTCATGCAGGGGGAACTCTACGGCGTCATCCTGGAACCGGATTTTCTTGGCTACCTGCAGCAAAACTCCGGCCTGCCGCCATC
Organism: Desulfovibrio sp. TomC; assembly: GCF_000801335.2. Lineage (NCBI taxonomy): Bacteria > Pseudomonadati > Thermodesulfobacteriota > Desulfovibrionia > Desulfovibrionales > Desulfovibrionaceae > Desulfovibrio > Desulfovibrio sp. TomC. The sequence continues at coordinate 90,682 of NZ_JSEH01000015.1, read as the reverse complement.
CGCCATTGCCACGGCCGACGGAACGGTTCCCGACACCGTGCAGCGCATCAATGCCGCCATCCGGGGAAACGGCGGCAATGTCCTGTTCGGCTGGCAACTCAATCTGTGGGCCTCGCCTACGGCTACCGGCGGAAAAGGCGTCATCCGCCGCACCGATGACGACGACCAGGGCTGGACGGCCGGACGGGCCACCATCGTGGCCGCTGCCCGGGAAATCGCCGCCTATGCCATGGCGGCCGGCATCCTTTCCAGCCAGGCTGATTTCGTGTCCATCGACAAGTACGGCCTGGACGCCGGCATCAGTTCCCCGGCCGACCCGGCCAAGTCCACCTGGTTTTGGAACAGCGACCACTGGAACAATTATCTGCTGTTTGCCCAGACCCTTGGCGAGGCCGCCGGCAGGCCCATGGTCCTGTGGCAACTGCCTGTGGGCCACATAAACGGCTCCACCCGGATCAGCGCCCGCACCGGCGCGGCCTTTGCAACGCTCGCCAACACCTCGCAGCACTACGAGGACAGCACCGCGACCTTTTTCTTTGGCGACACCCTGACCGAACCTTCCAGCCTGCGAGCCGCCTATTTTGCCCAGAACCGGGCGGCGGACGCCGGGTTGTCCGCCAATGGCCAGTCGGTGGTCTGGAGTGAACATATCGGCATCCTGCCGAGCCACGGCATCATTGCCGCCCTGTTTGGGGCCGGCGTCGGCGACAGCACCGACGGCCTGGGCCAGCCGCCAACCGACGACTGGTTCTGGATTCAGGCGCTTCAGGACTATTATCTGGCCCACCCGGTCGTTGTACAGACGACGACGGCTTTACCGGCCGTGTCCCTGCTCCTTGGCCAGTAGACGGCGATACCGTTTGGCCCTCGCATCACAAGGCAGGCGTGGCCTGTGGCTGCATCTGCCCGCCAGCTCCGCGACAAGGGCGTCCGGCCTGCGGACGCAAAAAAGGCCGCTCCGGATCGGAGCGGCCTTTGCCTTGCATATCGTCTGCCCGCCGGAGACTAAGCCCTGGCGGCGTTGACCCGGGGTCCGGCCGCCGGTGCGGGAGCCTCGGGTTTGTTGAGTCCCGAACCCAGATCCAGCAGGATCGGGCTGGCCACAAAAATCGAAGAATAGGTGCCGGCCAGGATGCCGATCAGCATGGCCAAGGCGAAATCGTGAATAACCGCACCGCCAAAGAAGTACAGGCAGGCGACGGTCATAAGCGTTGTCCCGGCCGTCAGGATGGTGCGCGAAAGAGTCTCGTTGACGCTTTGGTTGATGACCTGCTCAAAGGGTGCGGACTTGTCGGTATGGCGCAGCTTTTCCCGTATCCGGTCGTAGACGATAATGGTGTCGTTGAGCGAATAGCCAAGGATGGTCAGGAGTGCGGCCACAATGGTCAGATCGAACTCCTTATCCAACAGGGAAAAGATGCTGATGGTGATGAACACGTCATGCAGATCGGCCACCACTGCACCCAGGGCGTATTTGAGGCGCATGACGAAGCACAGGGCCATGGTGATGGCCATGGCCGCGACAATGAGCCACACCGTCGAGGCTCCGGTGAGCTTGAGCAGATAGATGCCGGCGGAAAGACCGGCCGCCATGAGGCCGGCCGCCATCCAGCGTTGCTCAAAGCGCCCGGAAATATAGATGGCGATCAAAAGCACCGAATAGAAGATGGCTTCCAGGGCCTTGCCGCGCAAATCCGCGCCAACCTTGGGACCGACCATCTCCAGGCGTTGGACGGAATAGCCCGAATCGGGAAGATTTTTGGCCAAGGCGGTCTCAATGCCGGTGCGCACCGTCTCCTGGTTGACCTCGTGATCCGAGGCCCGGATCAAAAACTCGTTGGCGTCGTCCTGGCCGAAGCGCTGGACCACGACGTTTTTAAGCCCCACCTCGTCCACGGCCTTGGCAATGCTCTCCACGTCCATGGTCTTGGCAAAGCGCACCTGGATGGACAGACCGCCGGAAAAATCCACGCCGAAACGCGGACCGCCTTTGACGGCCAGGGACACAAAGCCGGCCAGGATGATGGCCGCCGAAAAAAGGTAGGCCAGCTTCCGGTACTTCAGAAAATTGATGTTCGTGCCGGGCCGTATCAGCTCCAGAACCATCGTCTCCCCCTGTTGGATTGGTAGCGGGATTGGCGGGCGGGGCGGCAGCAATGCCGGTTGCCCCGCCCGGCCCGGAAAGGCGTTGCAGCTTCCGTCAAATACACGGGCCTTGTCAAGCCGCCCAGCCGGGACAGGACTCCCGGCCGGGCGCAGACTCAGCGCATGTATTTGAGAAAAGGGCTTTCCGGGGTGAGAAACAGCCGGGTATTGTGGGCAAAGGACTTCTGGTAGGCTTCAAGGCTTCGGGTGAAGCCAAAAAACTCCGGCGACTTGCTGACAGCCTCGGCCCACACGGACGCCGCTTCGGCATCCCCCTGCCCGCGCAGGATTTCAGCCTGCCGTTCAGCCTCGGCCAGCAGGATGGCCCGATCTTTGTTTGCGCCGGATTTGATCTTTTCCATCTCCTCCGAGCCTTCGGAACGGTAGAGTTTGGCTTGCCGTTCGCGTTCAGCTTTCATCCGTCCGTAGATGGCCTGGGCGTTTTCCGCCGGCAGATCCGTGCGTTTGATGCGGACATCAACCACCTCAAGCCCATAGGGCGACAGGATCTGCGAGGATTTTTTCGTCACTTCGCCCATGATGATCTCCCGCTTTTCCGACACCACGTCGAGCAGCGTGTACTGGCCGAGGGCCACACGCAATTCGGCGTAAATGATGTCGTCGAGGCGGGCGTTGGCCCGGTCAACCGTGCGCAAGGTCCGGTAGAAAAGCAGCGGATCGGTAATGCGCCAGCGGGCGTAATTGTCCACGACCAGATTTTTCTTGTCCAGCGTCAGGATCTCGGCCGCCTTGGCGTCGTACTCGAGCAGTCTGGCGTCGAAAAAGACCACGTTTTGAATGAAAGGAATCTTGGCGTGCAGCCCCGGCAGGATGGGACCGGCCACAGGTTTGCCGAGCTGGAGCACAATGGCCGTCTCGGTCTGGTCCACCACGTAGACGCTCTGGGAAGCGGTCACAGCGGCCAGAAAGGCCAGGACAGCGCCGATAACGAGGGAAGTCTTCACTGGGCGCCTCCCTTGGGCTTGGCCGCCGGGGCGTCCTGGGGACGCGGGGCCGGGCGCATGGCCTCCAGCGGCAGATAGGGAACAGCCTGGCGTGCCGCTTCATCGCTCATGATGAGTTTTTCAAGCTCGGGGTTGGTCAGCAGGGTTTCCATGCCTTCGATGAAAAGGCGCTGCCGGGTCACGGCCGGGGCCTTGTCGAATTCGGTCCGCAGGGCCGTGAAGCGGTCCGCTCCGCCCTTGGCCCGGCGAATGACCTGCTCCTTGTAAGCGCCGGCTTCGTTTAAAATGGCGGCAGCCCGGCCTCGGGCCTTGGGAATGATGTCGTTATAGTAAGCGTCGGCCTCGTTGACGAGACGAATCTTGTCTTCCCTGGCGCTGGCCACGTCCTTGAAGGCATCCACGACTTCCTTGGGCGGATGCACGTCCTGAAGCTGCACAGCCACGACATCCACGCCGCAGCCGTAGCGCGCGAGCATTTCCTGGAGCAGTGCCCGGGTGTCGTCTTGCACCTTGACCTTGCCGGCCGTCAGCACCGTGTCAATTTTGGCGTCGCCGATGACTTGGCGCATAGCCGCTTCGGCGGCGCTTTTGACCGTCTCAACCGGGTGGGCCACTCGAAAAAGAAAGTCCACGGGATTGCTGATCTGATACTGGACGATAAACTGCACATCCACGATGTTTTCATCCCCGGTGAGCATGAGCGATTCTTCTGGAACCGCCCGATACGGGGAGGTCAGGCCGTCGCGGGTCGTGGCGCGGAAGCCCACCTCCACCCGGCGCACCTGGGAAACCTTCGGGGTCTTTACGGTCTCCATCGGAAACGGTAAATGGTAATGCGGCCCAGGTCCCGTGGAATAGGCATACGCGCCGAAACGCTGCACAACGCCTGCCTCATCCGGCTCCACGATGTAAATGCCGCTCGCCAGCCATAAAAGGACCAGCACGGCCACAATGATTTTTGGGCCGCCGGGCAGCCGTTTTTTGATATCCGACAGTCTGTCGGCCAAGTCCTCGCCAAGCCGCCCGGGTTCCGGTATCGGAGATCCTTGGCGGCGTTTTTGCTCGGAGAGCTTGTCCCAGTCCCAGTTCATCATTGGGGCATAGGGGAGAAACAGGGCCGAGGTCAAGAAAAGCCGGCCCCAGCAAGACGATGCCATGAAGACGACGACATTTTCAAGGAGACAGCATGAAGCCTATTTTGCCAGGGCCATTCCGGGCTTATGACATCAGAGGTCTGGTTGACATTGATTTCGACGATCAATGGGTGGAACGCCTGGGCCGGGCCCTGGGAACATTTTTTCTGCGACGCGGCCAACAGCAGGCCGTGGTCGGGCACGACTGTCGGCTGACCTCTCCGGGCTATCAGGCTCGGCTGGCCGCCGGACTGGCGGCCTGCGGCGTGGATGTGGTGTGCCTTGGCATGGTGCCAAGCCCGGTCTTTTACTATGCGGTCAAGGCCCTTGGCCGCAAAGCCGGAGCCATTGTCACTGCCAGCCACAACCCATCGGAATTCAACGGGTTTAAAATATGGTCCGGCGAGAGCACCATCCATACTGACGATATCCGCGAAATTTACGACATTATGGCCTCTGGCGAATTCATCTCGGGCGTGGGCATTATTTGCGAGCACGACATCCGGCCATCCTATATCGAACGCGTCTCCGAACAGATGGTGCTGCCCCGGGCAGTCACTGTGGTTGTTGACGGCGGCAACGGGGCCGGCGGGCTGGTGTGCTGCGAGGTGTTGCGCCAGACCGGGGCCAGAGTCATTCCCCTGTATTGCGAGCCGGATGGCCGCTTTCCCAACCACCATCCCGATCCGGTCATCCACGCCAACGTAGCCGATCTGGCTGCCCGGGTGGTGGCCGAAGGCGCGGATTTCGGCGTGGGCCTGGACGGCGACGCCGACCGCATCGGCGTGGTGGACGGGACCGGCCGGCTGCTCTACGGCGACCAGTTGCTGGCCATCTATGCCCGGGCGGTGTTGGCCAACCACCCCGGCGCCACCATCATCGGCGAGGTCAAGTGCAGCCATCTGCTCTACAAGGATATCGCCGCCCACGGCGGGGAGCCGGTCATGGCCCCCACCGGCCACTCGCTCATCAAGTCCAAGATGCGCGAGACCGGCGCAACCCTGGCCGGGGAAATGAGCGGTCACATGTTTTTCGCCGACCGCTACTATGGCTTTGACGACGCCATTTATGCCAGCGCCCGATTGGCTGAAATCGTGGCCGCCTCGGGGACGCGCCTCGAATCCATGCTGGACGACTGGCCGGCCACGGTCAACACGCCGGAAATCCGGGTGGACTGTCCCGACGCCGTCAAATTCGCCGTGGTGGAAAAGGCCAAAGCCTATTTCGCCTCGGGCTATGACGTCATCGACGTGGACGGCGTGCGCCTGACCTTTCCCGACGGCTGGGGCCTGCTGCGGGCCTCCAATACCCAACCGGCCCTGGTGGTGCGGTTCGAGGCGGAAACCGAGGCCCGGCTGGCCGAAATCCGCCGGCTCATCGAGGAGCCGGTGGCGGCCTGGATCGCCGAACTCAGTTAGGTCCCGTTCCGGGATATGCGCCACTCCCCGACGGCCGCTGCCTTGCTTGACCGGCAGCGGCCGCCGGGGCCACAAGGCCCCGACCATGGAGGAGATCATGCCCAAAGCCTTCTCCGCTGCCCTGCCCTGCTCTGTTCTCGTCCTGGCAGCCATCCTGGCCGTCGCTGCCCCGGCCCGGGGCCAGGACTACCACCCCAATCCCGCCCTGGGCGAATTCCTGGCCAAAAAGGAGTACATCCGCAGCAAAACCAATCCCGGCGGCAAGAGCATTCTGGAAAATAGCTGCATCTACAGGGACAGCTTTTCCTTGAGTCCCTCGGAAGACGTGTTGGACCACTGCGACGTGGCCGCTGCCACAGCCCGGTTCACGAGCAAAAACGGCCTGCCGGCCCTTGTCACAGACGCTCCAGGCGGCAAGAAAGTTCTGGAATATCATTTGCTGCACAACGAGAACAGCTATCACGTCAAGCTCTATATCGGTTGCGCCGCAGCGAAAACAGAGCTCTTTGCCATGGTGGAGTGCAAGGTTGAAAAGAATAGGGCCAAACCCGGGCCGCCGCCAGACAATCGCCCCTTATGGCAAAAACTGATGCCCAAATAGCCCGGTCTGACGCCCGTTCCCCCCAGCGCCGTGAAAACCCGCACACCCTGCGTTGCCGCAACCGGAAGCAAAGTCCTGCGCAGGGCACGCTGTCCGTCGTACGACGAGCGTATGCTCTGAACATCCAGGCAGGCAGGCGGCAGCCATTTGCTCCCACCGCCAAATACCGCTATACGACGGGTAACTCAGCTTATCGGATACAATCGAATGCGCATATTCAAATGGCTCTTCCTCCTCGTCGTCCTTGTCGGCGGCGGCCTGTATGCCTACAAACAGTACGTAAAAAAACCCGACCCGCCCAAGGTCATCGCCACAGCCGAAGCCGCCATGGGCAACGTGCGCAAGGTGCTTGAGGCGACGGGCATCATCAAGGCCCAGGTCGGGGCCATCGTCAAAATCGGAGCCCGGGCCACGGGCACCATTAAAGAAATGAACGTCAAGGTTGGCGACGAGGTCAAAAAAGACCAGCTCATCGCGGTCATCGACTCCCGGGAACTGCGCTCCCAGCTCGACGAGGCCGAAGCCAAGCTGGCCAGGGCCAAGGCCGAACTATCCCAGGTTGAAACCGTTTATCCCAAGCGCATCGCCGAGGCCGAAGCCGAACTGCGCCTGTCCCAGGCCAAGTATGACTATGCCGCTTCCAGCCTGAAACGCCAGGACGAGTTGTTTAAAAAGGAGCTCGTGGCCCGGGACGTCCTTGACGCCGCCCGCCGCGATTCCCTGGTCAGCCAAAACGAGGTCCTGGCCCGGGAGGCTTCGCTCGTGCGGGTGCGGACCGAATTTGAAAAGGAAGCCATCAAGGCCCAGAAGGGCAAGGAAGAAGCGCAAGCGGTCATCGACTCGGTCAATACCAAAATTTCCTACACGAGTATTGTCAGCCCCATCGACGGCGTGGTGGCCTTTGTCACCTCCCAGGCCGGGGAAACCGTGGTGGCCGGCTTGCAGGTGGCCAACCTCATCACCGTGCTCGACCCCAGCCGCCTGGAAATGTGGATTTACGTCGATGAGACCGACGTGGGCCAGGTAAAGCCCGGAATGCCTGTGGAATTTCGCGTGGACAGCTACCCTGGCGCAACATTTAAGGGCAGTGTGGACCAGATTTATCCCCAGCCGGAAATTCGCGACAACATCGTCTATTATCAGGCCCTGGTGCGCCTTGACCCCGTGGAATCGGCCAAATTGCGCCCGGAAATGACCACCCAGTGCCAGATCGTGGTCAAAGAGAAAAAGGATGTGCTGATCATCCCCAACGCGGCTCTCAAATGGATCGGCGACCGGCAGGTGGTCTTTGCCGTCCTGGCTGGCGGCGGCGTGCGCGAGGTGCAGCCCAAGCTCGGTCTTGAAGGATTAAACGAGACCGAGATTCTCGAAGGGCTAAGCCCAGGCGAGCCGGTGGCCACCCAGATTGTGCTTCCGGGCTTGGTCGCGCCGACCGCAAACGCCCCCAAACCCAATCGGCCGGGAACCAATCGATGACCATCCAGGCGGCCCCATCGGGCCGGCCCGCCGGTGACGAGCCGCTTATCCGGCTCACCGACGTGACCCGGGCCTACGTCATGGGCGGGGTAAGCCATACCGTGCTCTCCGGGGTCAGCCTGGACATCGCGCCCGGAGAATTCGCCGCCATCATGGGTCCCTCCGGTTCAGGCAAGTCCACCCTGCTCCATATCCTGGGCCTGCTCGACCGGCCGACCTCCGGCAGCTACCGACTCGGCGGTTTGGAAACGGGAACCCTTGGCGACGACGCCCTTTCCGGTCTTCGAAACCAAGCCATCGGCTTCGTTTTCCAGAGCTTTTACCTTATTCCCTATGCCACGGCCCTGGACAACGTCCTGTTGCCGGGCCTCTACAGCAACACGTCGCGCGCAGCCCTGACCCGTCGGGCCATGGAATTGCTTGACAAGGTCGGACTGACCGCCCAGGCCCAGCACAAGCCCTCCCAGCTCTCCGGCGGCCAGCAGCAGCGGGTGGCCCTGGCCCGTTCGCTGATAAACGATCCCGACCTTATTTTGGCCGACGAGCCCACCGGCCAGCTCGACTCGGCCACCAGCGCCGAAATCATGGAGCTGCTCGCCGTCATCAACCGCGACGCCGGCAAGACGGTCATTGTCGTCACCCACGACGACGCAACCGCCGGCTACGCCCGCCGGCAGATTCTTGTCCATGACGGCCGTGTGGCGCAGGATTAGCCGCGGTCCACGCCTGTTGTGGCGCTTGCAGCGCATGGCCTGGCTGGCGCTTTTTGCCCACAAGGCCCGCAGCCTCTTTGTCGTGGCCGCCGTGGCCATGGGCATAGCGGCCCTGACCGTCATTGTCGCTTCCGTGGACGGCGCACGGCGAAAAGCCCTGGAAATTGTAGATTTTTTTGGCCCGGACGCCGTCCTGGTCCTTGGCGGCGATATTGAAAACCGGCCTGTGGGCCAGCGCGTCAATACCCTCACTTGGTCCGACGCCCGGGCCATCGCCCGTTCCCTGCCCGGGGCCTATGCCGTGCTGCCCATGCGGTCGGTGCGGGCTGTGACGCTCAAATACGGCAATAAGAACTACGAGACGCCCACCGTGGTCGGGGCGACCGAAGACTATGCCCAGACCTGGAACTGGCCCCTGTCCGAAGGGCGCGACCTGTCGGCCGACGACGTCAAGTATGGGGCCAAGGTGGCGCTTATCGGCGACGTTCCGGCCCGGGAACTCTTCGGCGAGGCCTCGCCGGTCGGACGCACGGTCATGGTCAAAAACCTGCCTGTACAGATCATCGGACGCCTGTCCTACCGGGGCTTTACCGGCGGCGGGTCGGATACGTCCGTGGACGACCGGATGATCATGCCCATCACCACCCTGACCCAGCGCTTCAACCTGAACCGCAGCTACTTTCGGGGCCTTCGCGTCCGGTTCCACGACCCGGAGCTGATCGATGCGCACAAGGACAATCTACGTGCCCTGCTGCGTCATGAGCACAAGCTCGGCCCCACCCAGCCCGATGATTTCACACTGCTCTCAGCCAGTGAAATCCTTAAATTCCTGACGGCCTTTACCGGCGGTCTGGTGGCTTTTCTCGGCCTTACGGCCGGTGTGGCCATTTTGGTTGGCGGCTTTGTCCTGGCCAATCTCATGTTTCTCGGAGTGAGCGAACGGCGGGTGGAGATCGGCCTTCGAAAGGCTGTTGGGGCCACCTCCACGGCGATCATGGTTCAGTTTCTCTCCGAGGCCGTCTACCTGACCCTGACCGGCGCGGTCTTCGGCATTGGCCTCGGCGTGGCCCTGGGCGAGTCCTTGTCGCGTCTGGGCTTGCTGGAACTGCGCCTGTCGCCCAAGATCTTCGTGTTGTCCCTGGCTGCCGCCCTGGCCATCGCCCTGGTGTTCGGGCTGCGCCCAGCCCGCAAGGCGGCCACGCTCGATCCCATCGACGCCCTGCGTGGCGGCGGCGAGTAACGGTTTCCCCACCCCCGTTTTCCAGACCGCCGCCCCAGACCGGAAGGGACCGTCTTGCGCCCGGCCTGAAGCCTCTCCCGACGCCTAAGCACACAGGGTAAGCCGCCCGTCGCCTGCTCCCCGTACCGCCTGGATGCAACCTCGTCTGCCCGGATGCGGTCCAATCAAGGTCGACCACCGATAGTGGCAACTGCCCTGCATATCCTTTGATCGGATCGCTGTGTTTTCCACATCCAGTGGAAAAGAGCCACTCCGGCAACCCGTCAAATCCACATAAATTGTCTGATAAAAAAGCCTGTTATCCTCTCCACCCGGTCCTTTTTCCACAGCGGCACAGCATCTGCATTTGGCATGGCAGTCTGCCACCCCTAACGCCCAGGAATTGTTTATGGACCGTAGCCGGCCTTGCCAAGCCCTTGCCGTCCTGGCCATCAGCCTTCTCGTTTTGGGTCTGGCCGCAAGCGCGCTGGCTGCAGACACTACTGGCGGCGCAGCCGGGAAGTATGCCGATCCCGTCGCTGCCTGGGACAAGGCTGGGTTACGGCAGGCCCCGCCTACCCCGGTCCAAACCGTCTCGGTGCGCAACTACGGAGCGACTGGCGACGGCAAAACCGACGATACGGCCGCCTTTGAGAGCGCCATGGCCGCCCTGGCCAGACCCGGCGTGCTGTTGATCCCCGCCGGGACCTATCGACTCAGCCGAACCCTGGCCCTGACCAGCGGCCTTGTCCTTCGCGGCGAGGGAGCCAGCCTTTCCAAGCTCGTTTTCAACATGAACGGATCGTCTGATCCGCTCCTTGATTTCACCACGTACAACTCCAGGAGCTGGAGCAAACTGACCCAGGACGCGGCCCTTGGCCAAACGACAATCACCCTGGCTGGCACATCGGGCGTAGCGGTTGGCGACGTGATTGAAATCGAGCAACAAAATGACCCCGCCAAGATGTACACCGACCCGGAATGGAACCAGGACTGGGCGCAAAGCGTGGTGGGCCAGTTCCTGGTTGTCACAGCCGTTTCCGGCAAGGTCTTGACCCTTGATCGTCCTCTGCGCGCCGCCTACGGCACCAGTCTGTCGGCCCGGGCCCGGGTCTACCGCATGGGCACCAACGTCGGCATCGAGGACCTCGGCATCCGCCGGGAAGACCCCGGCAGTGACGGCGGCGATACCATCCACTTCAAATATGCTTTCAACTGCTGGGTGCGCCGGGTCGAGAGCTTTGACACCGTCAGCGCCCATGTCTATGCCGAATCTTCAGCCGCCATCGAAGTCCGGGATTCGACCTTCAAGCGCGCCCACGACTACGGCGACGGCGGTCGGGGCTACGGCGTAAGCCTTGGCCGGCATGTCTCGGACTGCCTGGTGGAAAACAACATCTTCCAAACCCTGCGTCATGCCATGATTGTCAGCCAAGGGGCCAACGGCAACGTCTATGGCTACAATGCCTCCAGCATCACCGTGTGCGAATCCGACGAGTGGACCCCCTGCGACATCTCTGTCCACGGCCATTACCCCTTCCGCAACCTGTTCGAAGGCAATCTCGTCGAAGAAATAGACATCACCGACTATTGGGGTCCGGCCGGTCCAGGCAATGTCCTGCTTCGAAACGTGGTCGCCAAGGAAGGCATCGAGATCCTCGACGCCTCCCACGAACAGGCGATCCTCGGCAACGTCATCCTGTCCGGCGGCCCCCTCACCGTGGCTGCAGGCATCACCGGAACCGTTCTTGCCAGCAACTCGGTCATGGCAGATTCCACCCCCGGCAACGGCTGTACGGTGACCGACGTTCCGGCCAGCCTCTACCGTGCAACACCTCCGGCTTTTTTTACCGCTTGTGCCTGGCCCATGCTGGCTGATGGTCAGCTGATCAATCCAGCCGGTCAACGGGCCACTGGAGTGACCGCCACACCGCCTGTAGCTCCAAAGGTCGAGGCCATGGCGGTCATCATCACCAACCTGCTGCTGCCGCAATAATGCAGCGCCCTCCAACGGCCAGAACCTCCAATACAAACGGGGCCGGACACATTCATGTCCGGCCCCGTTTGTCGTCGTTTGGCAGCTAACCGTCAGACTTAAAACCGCTCGAAATCGTCGTCCTTGTCGTCGAGGTCAATACCGACGCCGCTGCCCGTCTTGGGTTGGGCTGCTGGGCGACGAGCCGGAGCGGGACGACGGGGCGAGGCTGGCAACGCTTTGACCGGCCGATAAACTTGGCGCTTGGTCATCGTCCCATCCACCCGGAAGAAAGCCATGGTGGATTGCAGCTGTTCGGCCTGGCTGGACAGTTCTTCCGAGGTGGAAGCCATCTCCTCAGAAGCCGAGGCGTTTTGCTGCACCACCTGGTCGAGCTGCTGGATGGCCCGGTTGATCTGATCGGCCCCGGAATTCTGCTCCTGGCTGGCGGCAGCGATTTCCTGGACAAGATCGGCCGTGCGCTGGATGTCGGGCACCATTTTGGTCAGCATGGAGCCGGCTTGTTCGGCCACCCGGACGCTGGAGGCCGAGAGATCGGAAATCTCCGAGGCGGCGGAACCGCTGCGCTCGGCCAGCTTGCGCACCTCGGCGGCAACCACGGCAAAGCCTTTGCCGTGTTCCCCGGCCCGGGCAGCCTCAATGGCTGCGTTAAGCGCCAGCAGATTGGTCTGCCTGGCTATTTCCTCGATGATGGAAATCTTCTCGGCAATATTTTTCATGGCGGCCACAGCCGAGATGACGGCCTCACCACCCTCCCGTGCATCCTGGGCGGCCTTGACGGCAATGGACTGCGTCTGCTGGGCGTTTTCGGCGTTCTGCTTGATGTTGGAACTCATCTCCTCCATGGACGAAGAGATTTCCTCGACGCTGGCGGCCTGCTCCGTGGCTCCCTGGGACATGCTCTGGGCCGAGGCGGACAGCTCTTCCGAGCCGGAGGCCACATTTTCCGACGCCGACTGCACTTCGGCCACCACTTCCCGCAACTTGCCCACCATCTCGTTGAGCGAGGCCGCCAGGACGCCCATCTCGTCCTTTTGGTCGATGTCGAGCAGCCGGGTGAAGTCGCCGTCGGCCATGGCCTTGGCAAAACTCACGCCCTTGATGACCGGACCAGTGATGGCCTTGGTCAGCAGGATGGCGATGATGATGCCAAGAAGCAGGGCCACGCCCAGGCCGCCGTACATGATCGAGGCAGACGTGGACAGACTGGTCACCGCGCTGTTGGCGATAGCCTGGGTGGAATCCAAAGCCGCCTTGGCGGTTTCTTCGGCCGCGTCCTGGACGCCGTTGGCCGCGTCCAGACGCTTGGCGGCGAGATCTTGGAGGGCTTTATAATTGTCCAGGAAATCCAAGAGGGCCTGACGGTACTTGGCGGATGCGTCCTTGATGGCCGCCAACTGGCGCAGGTTGGCATCGTCGCGGGTTTTGCCCCGGATGCCCTCAATGGCTTGATCAAACTCAGCGAATGCCTTGATGGCGTCCTCAAGGTGCCGGGGATCGCGGTACAACTGCCCACGATAGTTGTTCACGCGGATGGCCGTGACCGTGGCTATGGCCGCGGTAGCCCCGTCGATCTTATCTGCCCGCTCCTGGAGAGCCGCCGCACCGGCGCTTTGGGCAATCTCCTCATGGATTCTTTTCTGCTGGCTGTCGAGATAGGCTTGGCTGTTCTTGACGATCTCACCCGCAGCGCCATCCAGGGTTTTGCGCACACCGGCGATGGCATCGACACGGGAGGCGGTTTCGGCGATGAGCTTTTCGTATTCTGTGGCCTTGGCCTGAGCTTTGACAACGTCTTCTCGCAGCTTGACCAATTTCGGATATTTTTCCGAATGCGCCTTGGCCTCGGCCAGGGCATGCTTGAGTTCGGTCAGATTGCGCATCCCGGCTTCAAACTGCTTCTTGTCTTCCGTGTACCCGTAGCTGCGCATTTCCAGCATGGTCAGCAAAGCAGCCCGCTCAACGCTGTTGGCAATGGCCACTTCCGGCATGTATTCCCGGACCAATCGCGTCGACTGGTCTTCCACGCCGTTCATATTGATAATGGCCATACCGCCAAGCGCGCAGGCGATGGCGATCAACAGGCCAAAGCCAATGCTGATTTTAACCCCAAGCTTCAAGTTCTTCACTGCCGGCCTCCCCTCGACGTTGTGGTATCCCGCGCGGTGCTCTTTTAGACAAAACACGGGGCAATGGCGCGGTCGTCCTCGGATTGTGTATATCTGGCTTATTTTGGAGTGCCTTGCAATGGGCACAAGCGCCTTTTTCCAGCTAGGCGTGGACCTGCAACAACTTTTCCCGTAGGGACCGGGCCAGGGAAGACATGTACTCATGACGCTTGTTCACGATTTATTTCTGGCCGCCCGCCTGGCTCGACGGGAACTGCGCACCGGCCTTCGGGGATTTGGCGTATTCGTGGCCTGCATGGCCCTGGGCGTGGCCGCCGTGGCCGGGGTCAAAAGCCTGTCCGCCGCCTATTTGGCCGGCGTGGCCGAGGATGCGGCAGCGCTTTTGGGCGGCGACATCGAAGCCACCCTGTCCCTGCGCCCGGCCGCTCCGGACGAACTGGCCGCCCTGACCGCTCTCGGATCAACGTCCCACGTCGTGACCATGCAGGCCATGGCCCGCCGGCAAAATGCCCCGGGGAAACGTGCTCTGACCACCCTGCGGGCCGCCGACGACGCCTTCCCGCTCTATGGGACCATTGCCCTGTCGCCGCCCATGCCCTTGTCCCAGGCCCTGGCCGTCCGCGATGGACTGCCCGGGGCTGTGGCTGCGCCGGAGCTGCTCACCCGTCTGGGAGCCGCTGTCGGCGACGTCATCCTGGTTGCCGACGCCGTTTTTGTGATCCGCGCAACGCTGGTGCGCGAACCAGACGCCTCAGCCGGACTGGCCGCACTGGGGCCGCGCCTGCTCGTGTCCCTGCCCGCCCTGGCCGACTCCGGTCTGCTCACGCCCGGCACCCTGACCCGCCACGCCTACCGGGTGAAACTGCCCCCGGGCGAGGATATTCCGGCCCAGGCCAGGAAACTGCGGGAAGCCTTCCCGACCGCCGGTTGGCGGGTGCGCGACGTGTCCACGGCCCAGCCGGGACTGACCCGCTTCATGGATCGCCTGGCTGCCGTTACCGGGCTGGTGGGACTGGCCTCGCTGCTTCTTGGCGGCATCGGCGTGTCCCAGGCCGTTTCCGGTTATCTGGCCGGCCGCGCAGCCTCCATTGCCACGCTCAAATGCCTTGGCGCGCCGCGCCGGGTGGTCGTGGCCGCCTATCTCCTGGCCGTTAGCGCCCAGGGTTGCCTTGGCATCATCCTCGGTCTGGCCCTGGGCGCGGCCGTGCCGGTCCTGCTCGCCCCCCTGGCCGGCGGCCTTTTGCCGGTGCGCCTGCCGCCCGGCCCCTACCCCGGCGCGTTGGCCCTGGCGGCGGTGTTCGGCGTTTTGACCGTCCTGGCCTTTTCCCTGCCCCATCTGGCCGGGGCCGCCCGCATTTCGCCGTTGCTGCTCTTTCGCGGTTATGCCGAGCCCGAAGCCGGGCAATTGTCCGTTTTGGCCCGGTTGCCCGGTCTGTTGTGCCTGGCGGCTCTGCTGGCCCTGGCTGTGGCTGCCACCCCCAACCACCGGCTGGGCCTCGGTTTCGTGATCGCTGCTGCCGGTGCGACCGTCATTTTCTGGCTGGTGGCCCGGGTGGCGCTGTGGCTCGTGCGTCTGGCTCCGCTGGATCGTCCGGGTCTTTTTTCCCTGGCCCTTCGCGCCGTCGTGCGTCCCGGCAATCAGGTGGGACAGGTGCTGGCCGCCCTGGGGCTTGGCCTCTCCACGCTGTGCGCCATGACCCAGGTGGAAGCCAATTTTCGCCAGGCCTTTGTCAACGACATCCCCCGCACCGCCCCGGACTTTTTTTTCGTGGATATCCAGCCGGACCAGCTCTCGGCCTTTCTAGATACGGCCGGAAGCGTCCCCGGCGTCAGCCGCGTCGAGACTTCGCCCATGGTGCGCGGGCGCATTGTGCGTTTAAACGGGGTGTTGCCAGAAGAAGCGGCAGTGGGAGAAGAAGCGCGCTGGGCCGTAGCCGGCGACCGGGGCCTGACCTATGCCGCGGCCATGCCCGAAGGAACGCAGATCACCGCCGGCCAGTGGTGGCCGCCGGACTATGCCGGGGAACCGCTCGTCTCGGTGGATGAATCCATCGCCAAGGGATTGGGGCTGGGACTTGGGGACACGGTGACCCTCAATGTCCTTGGCCGGGAAGTCACGGCCCGAGTGGCCAGCCTGCGGCGCATCAACTGGCTGACCCTTGGGATCAACTATGTCTTTGTGCTGTCGCCCGGATCGCTTGACGGTGCGCCCGTGACCTATCTGGCCACGGCCTACACCGACAAATCCGCAGGCAACGTTCCCGGCGAAGCGGTTTTTGCCGCTGTCACCGACCGATTCCCCAATGTCACGGCCGTGGGCATCGGCGACGCCTTGACCGATGTCATGGCCGTGGCCGACAAAGTGGCAACGGCTGTGGCCGCCGCTGCCGCCGCCACGTTGGTCACAGGCATGTTGGTGCTCATCCAGACCATGGCCGCCGGGCTGCGCCGACGGGCTTATGAAACCGTTATCTACAAGGTCTGCGGGGCCTCCCGACGGGATATCCTGGCCGTTTTGTCCCTGGAAAACGCCCTGCTCGGCCTATTGGCCGGACTCATGGCCCTGGCCGTGGGCACGGCCATTGCCTGGGGATTTACGACCTTTTTCATGGAATTGCCGTTTGCCGTTTTTCCCGGTCCGGCTGCCGGCATCGTGGGCGTTGCGACCGGGCTGACACTGGTCTTTGGTCTGGCCGGAACCTTCCGGATGCTCTCCCAAAAAACCCTGCCCTATCTGCGAAACGACTAACCCGGCCCGTCAGTTGTCGTTGCCAACGGGGCGGCTGGGCAATTGGGCCCGGCGTTCGCCTTCCAACCGATCATAAACGGCCAACTGCCGGGGACTGAGCGTCGGGCGCACCCGCGCGTCGATGCGCTGCAACACACTGTCGAGTTCCGGACGCATCCGTCCCATGACCTGATCGAACTCCTGATGCGCGTCATTCCAGGCACTGACAAACACCTGGCGCTGCTGGCCGTCGAGATCGAGGCGACGGATATATTCCTCGTCCACCCGTTTGCGCATGGCCTCAAAGCCGGCGGAATCCCTGGCCCGGATCTCCACCAGGGCCCGCTGGCTGGCCCCTATCCAGCCCAGGCCCAGGCCCAGGACAAAAATGATGACCACGGTTCCGGTCCGAAATTGTCCGCTTGCTTCAACCATGATCCTTCTCCAGAAAAGCCTTGAGCTTCCGTCTGGCCCGAAAGGCCCGTACCTTGACATTGACCTGGGACAAGCCCGTTAATTGTGCCACTTCTTCCACGCTTTTGCCTTCAAGCCCAAGCAGCGCCACCAGCAGTCTGTCCTTGGGACCAAGGACCGCCATGGCCGCTTCCAGCCGTCGCTGGGCCTCCCTGGCCTGACCTCGGGCCAACTCTCCCTCGTCTGGCAGCGATTCGTCAAGGCCGCCCACCAGACCGACCTCGGCTTTGCGGCGGCGCAACCAGTCAATACACGTGTTGGCGGCAATGCGGTGGAGCCAGCTGCGAAACATGGCCCAGTCCCGAAGCCCGCCCAAATTCAGATAGGCCTTGACGAAGATTTCCTGAGCCAAATCCTCGACCCCCGCCGGTTCCTGGCAAAATCGGGTGGCCAGGTGGGTCACGCCTGGACGGTGTCGGTCGACCAGGGCGGCAAAGGCCTTTTGATCGCCCTGGGCGGCAGCCCGGGCCAAGGTCGCATCGTCGATGCCGTCAAGACGTATACGGGCACGAACCGGACGCAACGCGCCGTTTCCACCGGGCCTGACACATTCCCCGCTGCGCGTCGTCATGCAAAGCGCCTCCTTAACGCCCCTCCCCAGGCACGTCCTCGTGTCAGGCGCTTTCCCTTCCCAACTGGTTACACCCGATCTCGACAAGATGCGTCCGGAAGGCTATCCCCGACCCGGCGGCCAAGCCTGGCCGTACGCCCCAACCGGAGACCGCCATGCCCCTTTCCGACGACGCCAACATCTATCTGATCGGCCCCCGGGCCTCGGGCAAGACAACGCTCGGCCGCCAATTGGCCCAAAGCCTTGGCCGACCCTTTGTGGACCTCGACGCCCGGTTTGTGGAAACACGCGGGGAAACCATTGCCGAGCTGGTCGCCCGGGAAGGCTGGGATGCCTTTCGGCAGGCCGAAGCAGACATTCTGGCCGATGTGGCCGCGCAACAGGGTCTTGTTGCCGCCACGGGCGGCGGCGTGGTGCTCATGCCGCAAAACCGCGCCCTGCTCTCCAGGGGGGTGGTGCTCTATCTCCAGGCCCACCCGGACCGGCTGGCCGAACGACTCATGGCTGATCTCAACCCCGAGCAACGCCCCAACCTCACGGAACTGGGGCTCAAGGAAGAAATCGTCGCCACCCTGGCCGAGCGCGAACCGCTCTATTTCTCCCTGGCCCATGCCTGCCTGCCCGAACGCCCCATTGAGGAATTGCTCGACTATACCCTGCGCGCCCTCAAGATGTTCTAGACAAACACAACCGGGGGCGTCCGCGCAGTTGGCGCGCACTCCCCCGGACAATGGTTTTGGCCGGCAGCCGCAAGCTACCCCTGTCTCGTCGTTAGAGCCAGTCCAGGCCGATGACGTGCACGGCCAGCGGGCCATGGACGCCGCGCACATAGACGAATTCGATGTCGCCGGTGCTTGAGACGCCGGAGACGCAGTTGACGCCGCTTGGCATGGGCGCTTCCCCGAGCCGTTCGAGCAGGGTCGGCAGATCGGGGAGCAAGCGCGATTTGGCCAAAAGAGCCACATGCAGGCGCGGCACCAGCGGCGTGCCGCGTTCCCGGCCCGGGGCCGCCGCCAGAATCAGGCTGCCGGTGGCGCACAGGGCGTAGGTCACGGCTGTGACGCCCAGATCCACGGCGGCCAGGGACGGGCAAACCCGGTCGGGCAGTTCTTCGGGAGCCAGAACCGCCACGCCGGCCCCGGCCAGGGTCTCGGCCGCGGCCACGGCGTCGAGATCGGGGTGGTCCCAGCGCACGGCCGTCTGGACGCTGTTGGCGGCCACATACGCAGCCAGGGCGGCTTGCGCCTCCTCAGGCGTCCGGGCCAGCTCAAAGGTCGGGCCAAGGGTGGTCAGGACGGCGGCAAAGCTTTCGAAATCGGCGATGCCCCGGCCGGGCCGGCGAGGAATGGTCGGCGCCGAAGGACGGGGCAAACCGGCGGCAGTGGCCGCCCGCAGGCGGCCCAGGATGGCGTTCCGGGCGCGGGTTCTCACGATCGGCCTCCCTGCTTGCGAGACAGGCGGCGGGCGAGGCTCTTAAACCGCCTGGAAAAGGGTCGGGACAATCCGGGAAACGCCCGGCCGCGCAGAAACCGACCAACCGGCGACTCCGGGGCCACGGCCGCGACCTCGGTCAGTTTGGGGTCAAAGGTCCGGCCGAGGGCCGCAGCCCCGCCAAAAAGCAGCGGATGGCGGGCCAGCAGGCTAAAGGCCGTCACGGCCGGATCAGACTCCCCGGCCGAAACCCGTCGCCGCAACTCCTGGAGCAGGGCCGGATGATCGATGCCGGCCGGGCAGGCCTCGGCGCAGGCGGCGCAGTGGGTGCAGGCAAAGGGCTGGCGGGGATCGCCGGGATTGTCTTTTAAAAGCGGCGAAAGCACCGACCCCATTGGACCGGGATAGACCGTGCCGTAGGCGTGGCCGCCAACACTCTGGTAGACCGGGCAGACGTTTAAACAAGCCCCGCAGCGGATGCAGCGTAAAATTGAGCGCAGCACGGGATCGGCCAGAATTTCCGAGCGGCCGTTGTCCACAATGACCAGGTGCATTTCCTTGGGGCCGTCGCGTTCGCCCTCGCGGCGCGCGCCGGTGAAAAAGGACAGGTGTACCGGCAGGGTCTGGCCCGTGGCCGAAGGCGGCAGGATGTCCAGAACGACGGCGGCGTCGGCCAGGGTTTCCACCACTTTTTCCAAGGTCATGACGGCCACGTGGATGGGCGGGCAGGAGGCGGACAGGCGGATGTTGCCCTCGTTTTCCAGCACCGTTACCGTGCCGGTTTCGGCAATGGCGATGTTGCAGCCGGTGATGCCGGCATCGGCGGCCAGGAATTTCTGGCGCAGGCTGTCCCGGGCGATGCGGGTCATCTCCGGGATGTCGGTGCTGGTACGGCCGAACTTTCGGGCGAAAAGCTCGGACACCTGCTCCTTGGACACGTGCAGGGCCGGGGCCAGGATGTGTGATGGACGCTGCCCGGCCAATTGGATGATGTATTCGCCAAGGTCGGTCTCCACGGCCTCGATGCCGGCAGCGGCCAGGGCGTCGTTGAGTCCGATCTCCTCGCTGACCATGGACTTGCCCTTAACCACCAGCCGCACGCCCCGGTCAGCCAGCAATTTGGTGATAAGCGCTGCGGCCGAGTCGGCGGTTTCGGCGAAATGGACATTCCCGCCGGCGGCCGTGACCTTGGCTTCGAGCGCCTCCAGCAGGTCGGGCAGGCGGGCCAGGGTCTTATCACGCACGGCCACGGCCCGAGCTTGCCTCTCGGGGAAATCGGGCATGGCGTTGACCGAACGCTGGCGCAGCACCCGGATGTGGCCGATGGCCTTGTGCAGGATGGCCCGGCTCGGACGATCACCCAGGGCCTTGGCTGAGGCCCGGCCGAAATCATAGGCTGACTTGCTCATGCCATCCCTCCAACCAGCACTTCGGCCAGATGCAGGGGCCGTATGGGCAGTTCGCGCTTGGCCAGGGCCGAGGCGATATTGAGCAGACAGCTCGGTTCGGCGGTGATGACCGCTTCCGCGCCGCTGGCCACGATGTCGTCGATTTTCTCGGTCAAAATGGCCTGACTGACTTCGGGATAGTCCACGCTAAACGCCCCGCCAAAACCGCAGCAGCGCTCGGGACGGGCCAGGGGAACCAGGGTCAGGCCGGCCACCTTGGCCAAAAGCGCCTCGGTCGGCGAACCGGCCCCAAGCACGCGGCTGGTCTGGCAGGAGGCGTGCAAGGCGGCTGTGCCGTCAAAGCGCGCGCCGAGATCGGTGACGCCAAGCTGCTCCACCAGATACTGACCCAATTCAAAAGTCTTGGCCGCAACCTGTCCGGCCCGCGCATGCCAGGGATCGTCCTCAGCAAAAAGGGACGGGTAGCGGCGCACCATGGCCGTGCACGAGCCCGAAGGGCACACGATGGCCGGGGCATCGCCAAAAATTTCCACGAATCGTCTGGCCAACGGCCGCACCAGATCGGCCCGGCCCCGTTTGTAGGCGAACTGGCCGCAGCAGGTCTGGCCCTTGGGCATAACCGGCGTCAGCCCGACCCGGGACAGCACCATGGCCGTGGCCTCGCCCACCTGGGGCAGCACATGCTCGACCAGACAGGGAATGAAGAGAAACGCTTCCACGAAAACCCCTCCTTGTGACGGGGCAGCACCTTACGCTTGTCGCGCATCGGGTCAAGCGCCGGCCGGCTCCCTGCCCCGGCCGCTTTACAGGCGGTGCTGCGGTTTGGTATCAACACGGGTGTACACAAGAAAGGAAACGCCATGAACGAACCCACCACGGCCACCCTGACGTTTGAAGGGAAAACCGTTGAATTGC
The DNA here is from genome assembly GCF_000801335.2 of Desulfovibrio sp. TomC. Taxonomy (NCBI): domain Bacteria; kingdom Pseudomonadati; phylum Thermodesulfobacteriota; class Desulfovibrionia; order Desulfovibrionales; family Desulfovibrionaceae; genus Desulfovibrio; species Desulfovibrio sp. TomC. Next base: position 69,359 of record NZ_JSEH01000015.1, on the reverse strand, counting down.
CCGTCATCCTTGGCGATCACGTCGAAAAAGCCCTGGATGTCCGCAAGCTGCGCAGCCAGACCGGTTGGATCACGCTGGACCCGGGCTATGCCAATACCGCGGCCTGCAAAAGCGCCATCACCCACATTGACGGTGAACGGGGCGTGGTGCTCTATCGCGGCTACGACCTGGAAGAGCTGGCCGAAAAGGCCACCTTCGTGGAAACGGCCATGCTGGTCATGTTCGGCGAGCTGCCGACCCGGGCCGAACGCGAAGAATTCCGCATCATGCTGCGCGACCAGGAACTGCTCCACGAGGATCTGCTGAGCCACCTCGACGGCTTTCCACCCAACGGCCACCCCATGGCCATCCTTTCGGCCATGATCAACGCCATGGGCAGCTATTACCCGGAACTCTACGACATCGGTTCAGCCGAGGACTTCCGGCTGGCTGCGGCCAAGATCATGAGCAAGGTGCGCACCATCGCCGCCTTCTGTTACCGCAAATCCCAGGGATTGCCGCTTAATTACCCCAATCCCAATCTGGATTACTGCCGCAACTTCATGCACATGATGTTTTCGGTCCCGTTTTGGACCTACCAGGCCCCGGACCCGGTGGTCCGGGCGCTGAGTGTCTTTATGCTCTGCCACGCCGATCAGGCCCTTGATACCTCCTGCGCCACCGTGCGCATGGTCGGCTCAAGCCAAGCCAACCTCTTTGCCAGCGTGTCTTCCGGCATAAGCGCCCTGTGGGGCCGCCACCACGGCGGGGCCAGCTCGGCCGCCCTTGGCATGTTCGAGGACGTCGTGGCCGGGCGCACCACGGTCGAGCGCATCATCGAGGCTTCCAAATCCGGGGCCGGCCGGCTGATGGGCTTTGGCCAGCGGGTCTTTCACGTCGAGGACCCCCGGGCCAGGATCATCAAGAACACCTATCAGAATCTGGTCAAAAACGGCTATGCCAAGCGCGACGCCTTCCACGACATCGCCCTGGAAATTGAGGAACGCGCCCTGGCCGACGACTATTTCGCCTCGCGCCAGCTCTATCCAAACACTAATTTCTACGCCAGTTTGCTCTTGCGGGCCATTAATATCCCGCCGCGCATGTACCCGGTCATCACTGCCATGGGCAACATGCCCGGCTGGATTGCCCACTGGCACGAGGAAACCCATTCCCCGGACCAGCGCATCCATCGGCCGCGACAGATCTACATCGGGCGCAAGCGCCATGCCTACACGCCCATGGAGAAGCGCAAGTCCTGATCTCCATGCGGCGGCACCCCACCGACAGACGGCACGCCCCGGTCCGGCAACCCGGCCGGCCGGCACACGGTTGCCGGTTCCCGGTCGCCCCGGCTTCGTCGTCGGCGTGCCCGGGAACCGGTTCCACTCCGGCCGTTCCCAGCCGGACAACGCCCGGCCCGGGGCAACGCCACCCGATCCCATCGTTCCCATCCGGCCACACGAGGTATTCCTTCATGAACCGATACTCCACCCCCCTGTTGGCCCTGTGTTGCACCCTGTTCCTGTCCCTAGCGGCGGTTTCCGCCAGCCGGGCCGCTGACGGCGAACCGCAGGCCGCTTCAGGCCCTGCTCCGGCGGTTGAGTCCAAGACCCCGGACAAAGCCAGCGAGGCTCCGGCCGTTGCGCCGGCAGAAAAAGCAGCGGCAGACGATGCGGCCAAACCAGCGGAGAAGTCCGCTGTCAAGGATCCCGCCAAGCCGGCTGCCAAAGACAGCGACAAGACCCCTGCCAAACCGGCGGACAAGCCGATTGACAAATCGGCTGACAAGCCGGCCGGCAAAGCCGCGCCAGAGAAGGCAGACAAGGCCGAAAAAGTCGAAGCCGAGGCCGAGCAGCCCAAGGACTGGCAGGTGCTCCTGACCATCCACCAGGAGTCGGTGGTGCAGCAGGCGGCCCGGTTCAAGTCCATGGAAGAGCTGCTCCCCAAAAACGTCCGCCGCATTCGCACCGAACTCTCGGCCCTTGAAGGCAAGCTTGACGAACTGGGGCTGATCATCAGCCTCTCCGGCGGCAACCCCTGGGAACTGCGGGCCGTGCTCGGTGATTTTGCCCGCATCCGCCGCGCTGTGGAAACCCTCATCGCGCCTTTCCAGGAAAGCCGCGACGAGCTGGAAAAAATCGCCGTGCGCCTGGATTCCCTCAAGGAGGAATTCGCCAAGCGCCTGGAAGATGAGCCGGAACCGCAGATCGCCGACGCCATCCACTACTACCTGCGCTATCTCAAAGGCGTGCGCACCTCGCTGGCCGGCGTCAAATCCACTCTGGAAAAGGAACTGGCCCCGGCCAAGGATCTGCTCGCCGGGCTGGACAAAGCCGAGGAAGCCCTCCGTCTTAAAATCCCCAAGGCCTGGAAGACCTACTACTTCACCGCCTCAAACGAACTCTTTTCCCTCAAGGCCTGGAACGACCTGGAAACCCGGGTCGGGCACTGGGCCAAGTCCAACACCTCCATGCTGCGTTCGCTCACGCGCGGGGCTGACGCCACCCGGGCTGTAGCCGTCCTGACCAAGGCCGGCGTGGCCCTGGCCATTCTCGTTGGCATCGGCCTGATCGGCACACTGCGCCTGCGCCGCCGCCATCCGCATCTGGCCCAGATCGGGACGCTGCACAGTGTCTGGCTGCTGGCCGGCCTGGGGCTCATTCTCCATTGGGTGGCCGGCGGCGCACCGCTGCTGCTCCAGGAAATCCTCAATATCGTTGGAGAGATATTACTGGCCGCCGGTCTGGCCGTCTTCTCGCGCTACCTAGCCGAGGTATCGGGCGCGGTCGCACCCGGGGCCGGCAATCCCCTGCGCGGCCTGTGGGCCATGTTTTCCCTCGGCCTGCTTCTCCAGATCGCCGACCTCCCGGAACCGGCCCTCTCCGCTGCCTGGATGGCGCTTCTTGTTCTTTTCATCCTCACCGCCGGCCGGTCTCTTCGCCGCTATGTCGGGCCGCTGCGGCTTTTTTGCCGGGCCACTCCGCCGCTTGTTACCGGTCTTGTGCTCATGACGGCCCTTGGCTGGCAGCATCTGTCGGTACTGGTGCTGGCCGGCTGGTTTCTTTTGCTCTCAGCCGTGCAGATCGGGGCCGGACTGTCGCGCATCGTCACCTCCTGGCAGGCCCGGGCCAGCCAGGAAGGAGCCTCGGCGCTCACCCGGGCCATTGTCTCGGGCCTGGGTTTCCCGCTGATCTTCCTGTCGCTGTTTCTGCTGGTCCTGTACTGGTTTTCCACGGAACTGGGCGGCCAGGAACTGTTTATGGAAGCGGTCGGCTTCACCATCACCGTCGGCACCGTGTCGGTCACCCTGGGCCGGCTGGCCCTGATTCTGACCGGCTTCTTCGTCACCCGTTCGGCCCTTTTCGCCGTCCGGTCGTTTATCCGGGACCTGCCCCGGATGCGGCCCGGCATCGATCCCGGGGTGCGCGACGTGTTGGAAACGACTTCATTGTACGTCCTGTGGGGCCTCTACGTCCTCATCTCCCTTTTTCTCCTTGGCTTTTCCTTCACCAGTCTGGCTGTGGTCGCTGGCGGCCTGTCGGTCGGCATTGGCTTTGGCCTGCAAAACATCGTCAACAACTTCGTGGCCGGACTGATCCTGCTTTTTGGCCGTTCCATCCAGGCCGGGGACACCATCCAGATCGACGCTATCTGGGGACAGGTGCGCAAGGTCAACATCCGCAATACCGTCGTGCAGACCTTTGACAATGCGACGCTGTTCGTGCCCAATTCCGATCTGATAAGCGGCAAGCTGGTCAATTGGACCCACCGCGACCCCACGGTGCGCCGGGAAATTGCCGTGGGCGTGGCCTACGGCTCGGATACCGAGCAGGTGCGCCAGATCCTCCTTGATGCAGCCACCAGCCAGCCCCGGGTGCTCAAGACGCCGGAGCCGTCGGTCCAGTTCCAGAATTTCGGGGAAAGCTCCCTGGATTTCAAACTGCTCTTTTGGGTCGACAATGTGGGCGCGGCCGTGTCCGTCACCTCGGACATCCGCTTTGCCATCGACAAGCGTTTTCGCGAACTCGGCATCGACATCCCCTTTCCCCAACGGGAAGTCCGCATCGTGACCGAGCATCCGGGCAGCGGACACGATGCGGCCCAGGCTGCCAGCGCCGGCGGGGCCGATTGAGACGCGGGGGGCCATTTGCGCGGGACAGCCGCTCGTTTATTTGCTAGAAAATATCGAGAGGACGCCATATGCACCGACGAGTCATGCTCCTGATCGCCTTGCTGCTGGTTGCACTCGCTGCCCCTGGCTGCAAGAAGACAGCAACGCCGCCGCCCATGCCGCAGCATGAAAGTCCCATGCCCGCCGCCGGGGCCAGCCCTCTGGAAACGGAACGCTACCAACTGGAAGAAGAAAAACGGACCCTGTCCGAGGACTACAGTGAAAATATTGACCGCATCCAACGCATCAATGCCCGATTGATTCAGATAAATATTGAGCTACAACGCCAGACAAACCCGCACTATTAGCGGAAATCACTTTCAGGTTCGACGCCACGGGAAGTGCGGTCCGGCACATTTGACTCTGGTACGTCGCAGTTGCTCACTGATGGCAGGACACGGCAAAATAGGCCGACCATCATGGATGGGAATCAAGGATCACCGCATGTTCGGACGTTCTGCAAAGAAAAAACCGCGCCTCGACGCCATCACGGCCTTTCTCGGGTCCGGGACCCAATATCACGGCCAATTCAACTTTCAAGGCGTCGTCCGTATCGACGGCGGCGTTTTCGGCGACATTATTTCTGATGGTGTCCTGATCCTTGGTGAAGAAGGCCTTGTTGAGGGTCGTATCCGGGTGGGCGAACTCATCACCAGCGGCCGCGTCATTGGTGACGTCACTGCCAGCCGTCGCGTCATGCTCAACAAAAGCGCCAATCTTCGGGGCAATATCACCTCCCCGTCAATTGTCATCGAGGACGGGGCCGTGTTAAACGGCCAGTTGCGCATGAGCGAACCCGAAGCCGTAGTGCTTGAAGCAGGTCCGGCCCCCTGCGCGCTCACAGCCGAAGCCGCGACAGACGTCACGGAAACGACCTAATTTGGGGATTGCCAAAACCGCCTGGGGCGTTTACTGCCAAAAATCCGCCACGCGCCCCGTTTAAGGAGTCCCACCGCATGGGCCAGTTTTTTCCCGATGCCGACCAGTTTCCTCTGGAAGATCAGATCAAAAATCTCGGCGATGACGAGTTGCTCGATTTCTGGGAGGAAACCCAGTACCTGGAACGCATGCTCGTCGAAGAAGAAAATCCTGAAGTGGAGCATTCCCTGGAATACGAGCGGGTGATCCTCCAGGAACTCATGCTTCGCTCCTGCCGTCGTACCCTGGCCGGCGGCTGAGTCCGTCGCAGCTGCCGCACCCTGCCGGCAGCCCACTTTCACGGCTTCCTGTCCCCGCCACGTATGTGCCCTTCCGAGCTGGCCCAAGGCTCCTGGTGTGCCCCGTCCCTGACGGGGTTGCCGGGCATGGAATTGGGGCTTGCCCGCTCTCTGGCGGTGCGCACCGCTGCGCCCAGACCAGGGCAGGGTGCAACTGACAACACCCCCAGACAAAAAAAAGAGGGCAGTTTCCCGCCCTCTTACATCCGTTATGGATCAATCGTCGGCTAGAACTTGGGAGCCGGGCGACCGATGCAGAAGTAGACCAGACCGAGGTCGGCCAACAGCTGCGGGGAATACAGGTTACGGCCGTCGAAGATGATCGGGGCCTTGAGGGTCTTTTTGATGCGGCCGAAATCCGGGTTGCGGAACTGGTTCCATTCCGTGACCACGGCCAGACAGTCGGCCTTTTCCAGTACCGCGTACTGCTCTTCGACCACGGTCAGCAGGTCGTTGCCCTTGAAATGGGCCCGGGTGTTGGGACCGGCAACCGGGTCATAGGCCAGCACGCGCATCCCCTTGGCCGTCAGATCGGCAATCAGCTCAAAAGCCGAGGCGTCGCGGACGTCGTCGGTGTTGGCCTTGAAAGCCAGGCCCCACAGGGCCAGGGTCTTGCCTTTGACGCCGCCCTGGGGAGCGAAGTACTCCTCAATCTTTTTGCTCAGCACATGCTTCTGACGCTTGTTGACCTCATCCACAGCGGCCAGCAGTTCCGGCTCAAAGCCGATCTTGCGGGCGGTGTCGATCAGCGCCTTGACGTCCTTGGGGAAGCAGGAGCCGCCGTAGCCCAGGCCCGGGTAGATGAACTGGTAGCCGATGCGGTGGTCGGAACCGATGCCCATGCGCACGTCGCGCACATCCGCGCCGACCTGCTCGCAGATGTTGGCCACTTCGTTTATAAACGAAATCTTGGTGGCCAGCATGCAGTTGGCGGCGTACTTGGTCATCTCGGCCGAGCGCACGCCCATGACAATGACCTTTTCGCGGCTGCGGGCATAAGGCGCGTACAAGGCCTTTAACAGCTCGCCCGTGCGCACGTTGTCCGTGCCGACGACAACGCGGTCAGGTTTGAAAAAGTCGTTGATGGCGTCGCCTTCCTTCAAAAACTCCGGATTGGACACCACATCGAATTCAATGAGCTCTTCACGTTTTTTCAGCTCTTCGCCAATGAGCTTGCGCACTTCGTCGGCGGTTCCAACCGGCACGGTGGATTTGTCGACAACGATCTTATAGTCCTTCATGTTGGCGCCAATGTCGCGGGCCACCTGATACACGAACGAAAGGTCGCAGGATCCGTCTTCACGGGGCGGGGTGCCGACAGTGACGAACACGAACAGCGCGTTCTCCATGCCCTCGGCAACCTTGGTGGTGAAACGCAGACGGCCCTCGGCCACGTTGCGCTTGACCAGTTCATCGAGTCCCGGTTCGTAGATGTGGATTTTGCCCTGACGCAGATTTTCGACGATGGTGGGATTGACGTCCACGCAGCAGACATCATTGCCCATCTCGGCGAAGCAGGCGGCGCTCACCAAACCAACGTACCCGGTTCCTACGATACAAAGATTCATAACCTATTCTCGTTGTTAGGGTTTGCCCCCGCGGGCGACATGCGCCGGGCGGGGAACGGGGCTGGAGACTGCCAGAGAAAAGCGACAGCGCCCCGTCATCAAAGAAAGTGAGTCGCACTTACGGATTCGTCGGACGTTTGTCAATAATCCCCGGCCCGCCCTGCCCGGTTGCCTCCAACTTGTAAAACGCATACCATTTCCAGATACTGTATTAAGGAGAGCGCCATGCCCCTGCTTGCGGTCAACGTCGATCATGTGGCCACCATCCGTCAGGCCCGGCTGGCCCAAAGCCCCGATCCTGTGGCTGCCGCCGCCCTGGCCGAACTCGGCGGCGCCCGGGCCATAATCGTCCATCTGCGCGAAGACCGGCGGCACATCGGCGACCGCGACGTCCATGTCTTGCGCGAGACGGTCAAGACCCGCCTGCATCTGGAAATGGCCGCCACCGAAGAAATGCGCGCCATTGCCCTCAAGCGTCGGCCGGATATGGTCTGCCTCGTCCCGGAAAAACGCCAGGAGCTGACCACCGAAGGCGGCCTTGGCGTGGCCGGCCGCGAGACCGAACTGGCCGGCTATGTCGCCTCCCTGGCCGATGCCGGCATCCCGACCAGCCTTTTTATCGACCCTGATCCGCGCCAGATCGAAGCTGCCGTTGCCGTTGGCGCAGCCTTCGTCGAACTCCACACCGGAGCCTTTGCCGACGCCGCCACCCCAGCCGCCCGCAAAATCGAACTCGACCGGCTGCTGGCCGCCATTCCTCTGGCCCGCCAGGCCGGCCTTGGCGTCAACCTCGGGCACGGCCTCGACTACAACAACATATATGCCTTCAAAGAAACCTCCGGCATCAGCGAATATTCCATCGGCCACAGCATCATTGCCCGGGCCGTGCTGACCGGCCTGGTCGAGGCCGTCTCCACCATGTGCGCCGTCATCAGCCGCTTTCCCGACTAGAGCCGCCCATGATCTGCGGCCTTGGCATCGACGTGGTGGAACTCGAACGCATCGAGGCCGCGCTCGCCCAGTTCGGCGACCGGTTCACCGCCCGCATTCTCACCCCGGCCGAGCGGGCCGCGCTGCCGGCCATTGCCCTGGCCCGCACCGCCGGCCTGTTCGCCGCCAAGGAAGCCGCAGCCAAGGCTCTCGGCACCGGCTTTGCCCAAGGCGTCGCCTTCCACACCCTGGAAATCCTCTCCAACGCCGCCGGCCGCCCCAGTCTGACGCTTTCCGGCCCGGCCCTGGCCCGGGCCGCCGCCCTGGGCGCAACCTCCTGGCACCTCAGCATCACCCACAGCCGCGCCACCGCCGCTGCGGTGGTGATATTGGAAGGATAGGAGAGAAGAGAGAGGAAGAATGCTCCGGCGGCCAAAGGGCAGTGCCCTTTGGAATCCCACCTGGGGGAAAGTCTTTTGTCTGGGTGCGTTACCAAGTCGGTGAATGAAAGTGGAACAATGGACGCTATCTCCCTTTTTTTCTCTTTTCGGATATTTCCTGTTTGGGGGCTTTCGTCGGGGCAGTGCTTTGACTGCCCCGACGAAAGCCCCCAGACCGGGAGGGTCCGGGAGGGGGTAACCCCCTCCCGGCCGCCGGAGGCATTCTTCTCTTTTTCTTCCTCTCATAAAGGAGATCGTCATGCTCCTCGACCATCGTTACTTTGACCCCTTGCCGACGCCGACGGAAATTGCCGGGTGGGATGCGGCCTGTGTGGCCGAGTGCGGCATGTCGTTTCTGGCGCTCATGGAGAACGCCAGCCGAGAGGCCATGCACGCCCTGCTTGGCGAGGTGGGCAAGGTGGCCGGCAAGCGGGTGCTGCTCCTGGCTGGTCCGGGCAACAACGGCGGCGATGCCGTGGCCTTGGCCAGACATCTGGACAACCGGGGAGCGCGGGTCACGGTGGCCCTGGCCCGGCCAAGGGGCAACTACCGGGGCGCTGCAGGCTATAATGTCCGGTTGGCGGCAACGCTGGGCTTGGAGATGGTGCCGCTGGCGCGAGTGGACTTGTCCGGGATTGATGCGCCGGACATCCTGGTCGACGGCCTGCTGGGGACGGGACTGAGCGGCCCCGTGCGTCCGGAGCTGGCCGACGTGATTGCGGCGGTCAACGGGCTGGCCAAGCGGTCGTATATTTTTGCCCTGGACATTCCGTCAGGCCTGAACGGCGCCACCGGCCGGCCTTCGCCGGTGGCGGTGACGGCCCAGGCCACGGCGACCTTTGAAGCGGCCAAAACCGGGTTGGTGACGGAGCAGGCCGCTCCATATGTCGGGCGGCTGCTGGTGCGCGAGATCGGCATTCCAAAAGTTGTGCGGGAGCGCCATCCCTGCCGGGCCGGGCGCATCACCCGGCGCATCCTTGGCGCACTGGGACCGGTTTCGCCGACGCTGCACAAGGGCAGCGCCGGGCGGGTGGTGGTGGTCGGCGGCAGCCGCGGCCTGACCGGGGCACCGCTTTTGGCCGGACTGGGGGCGCTTCGGGCCGGATCGGGGCTGGTCAGCATCGCCTGCCCCGGAGCGGTCGAGGTGTCCCTCAAGGCTGGATTTCCCGACGTCATGACCATGCCGATCGGATCGGGCCACCATTTCTGCGCTGCCGATGCCGCAGCCGTGCGCGATTTCGCGGCCGGAGCCGGGGCGGTGGCCCTGGGGCCGGGCCTTGGCCGCCACAGCGACACGGCCGGGTTCCTGGACGCCCTGCTCCCCCTGCCCTGTCCGGTCATTCTCGACGCCGACGCCCTCTATTTCCTGGCCGCCTCGCCGCAGCTGGCCCAAAAGATCGGCCCGAATGCCGTTATGACGCCCCATCCCGGCGAAGCGGCCCGGCTGCTCGGGACGAACATTGCCGGGATCGAAGCCGACCGGCCGGCCTCGGCCCGGGAGTTGGCCGCCCGCTTTGGCTGCGTGGCCGTGCTCAAGGGGCCGGCCACAGTGGTGGCCATGCCGGACGGGCTGATTGCCGTCAGTCCGGTCATCGCCCCCAACCTGGCCGTTGGCGGCTCGGGCGACGTGCTGTCCGGATTGGCCGGGAGCCTCGCGGCCAGGGGTCTTTCCCCCTTGCTCGCCGCCAGCCTTGCAGTGTATTGGCATGGACGCGCTGGCGAATTGCTCGCCGACGCTTATCCCGCGCGGGGCAATCTGGCCTCGGAAATCGCAAATATACTGCCCCATGCCCTCACGGAGTAACGGATGCTCACAGCCAAAGACGTGATGACCGCAAACGTCGTCACCATCGCCGAAGACACTGAAATCAGCGCCGCCGCCCAGCTCCTTTTAGACAAGGGTTATAACGGCGTTCCCGTGGTCAATGCCGCCGGAACCATCACCGGCATCCTGTGCCAGTCCGATCTGGTGGCCCAGCAGAAAAAGCTCTCCCTGCCCTCGGTCTTCTCGCTCCTTGACGGCTTTATTCCGCTTGGTTCCATGAAGGACCTGGATCGGGAAGTGGAAAAGATGTCGGCCCTGACCGCTTTCCACGCCATGACCGCCTCCCCGGTGACGGTGACCTCGGCCACCCCCATCGACGAAGTGGCCACGCTTATGACCGACAAGGGCTACCACACCATTCCGGTGGTGGACGGCGGCGTCATTGTCGGCATCATCGGGATGCAGGACATCCTGGGCACGCTGTTAAAAAAATAGTCCGGCGCATGGCTTCCAGCCCCACTCTTTCCTTGCGGCTGCCGGATGAGGCAGCCACCTTGGCCCTTGGCCGGGCCTTGGCCGCTATCCTGGCCGATGCGGCCAGGCGGGCCTCCCTGCTCTTGCGCGGGGACCTCGGATCGGGCAAAACCACCCTGGTCCGGGGACTGGCCGGCGCGCTGCCCGGCGGGGACGACGCCGAAGTGGCCAGTCCGAGTTTCAACATCGTCAATGTCTACCCGACCCGGCCGGAAGTGTTCCACGTCGATCTCTACCGGATACCCGGCGGCGATCCATCGGTTGAGGAACACCTGGAAGCGGCGGCGGAAAACGACGCCATCGTGGTCGTGGAATGGGCCGAGCATCTGCCCCGGGACATGCATCCGCCCCACCGGCTGGAATGCGACTGGCTGCCGGCCGCGTCCGGCCGGTTATGTCGGATGAGCGCCAGCGGGGAACGGGGCTGTGCCGCCCTGGCCGCCCTGGCTGCGGTCTGCCCGGATCTTGTGGACGACTGAGCTATCCGGGGAAGCCTGTCCCCCGGCATTTTTTGGAGGCTACCATGCGGATTATGGTGCAAAAATACGGCGGCACGTCGGTGAAGGGCCTGGAGCGGATGCGCCTGGTCCTTAACCGGGCGCAAAAAGCCCACGCCGCCGGGTACAAACTGGTGGTGGCCCTTTCGGCCATGTCCGGCGAAACCAACCGGCTGCTCGAACTGGCCCGGGAATTTTCCCCTGATCCCGATCCGGCTGAACTCGACGTGATGGTGACTACCGGCGAACAGGTGTCCGTGGCCCTTTTCGCCATGCTGTGCAAAGATGCGGGGCTTCGCGCCCGGTCCCTGCTCGGCTTTCAGATTCCCATCACCACCAATTCCAATTTCACCCGGGCGCGCATCATGGAAATCGACACCCCGCGCCTCTTGGGGCTGCTTGAGGACTACGACGTCCTGGTGGTGGCCGGCTTCCAGGGGGTTGACTGCCTCGGCCGGCCGACCACCCTGGGTCGGGGCGGCTCCGACACCACCGGCGTGGCCCTGGCCGCGGCCCTTGATGCCGAGGTCTGCGAAATCTATACCGATGTCAACGGCGTCTACACCACCGATCCCAACCTGTGCAGCACGGCCCGAAAGCTCGACCGCATTTCCTATGACGAGATGCTGGAATTCTCCAGCATGGGGGCCAAAGTCCTGCAGATTCGTTCGGTGGAATTAGCCAAGAAATACAACGTACCGGTTCGGGTCCGCTCGACGTTTACCGACGATCCCGGCACCCTGGTCACTTCGGAGGATACGGAAATGGAAGACGTGCTGGTTTCGGGCATCGCCTACGACAAGGACCAGTGCCGCATCACGGTCAGAAACGTCATCGACCGCCCAGGCGTGGCCGCCGCCATCTTCTCCCCCATTGCCGAGGCCGGCATTCTGGTGGACATGATCATCCAGAACACCGGCCGCGAAGGCCGCACCGACATGACCTTTACCATCTCCCGGGGCAACCTGGACAAGACCATGGATATCCTGGGAAGGCTCAAGCCGGAAATCGGCGCGGCGGAAATCCAGCACGACACCAACGTCTGCAAGGTCTCGGTCATTGGCGTGGGGATGCGCAGCCACTCCGGCGTCGCCTCCATGATGTTCACCATCCTCAAGAAGGAAAACATCAATATTCTGATGATCGCCACCTCCGAGATTAAGATTACCTGCCTGATCGAGGAAAAGTACCTCGAACTCGCCGTTCGGACCCTACACGACGCCTTCGGGCTGTCCCAGGCTCCGATCAAGGCCTGCTAGGGCGGGTTTGGCGCGAAACATCGCCTGTTTCGCGCCCTGGGCCGTTCGGGAACACCCATCTGTCCCCGGACGGCCGCCACTGCACACAGCCGGGGCGCGTCAGGCGACCGCGCCCCGACACCCACAAGCGACACACTATGCGACGCGTTTCCATATATGACACCACTCTTCGTGACGGCACCCAGGCCGAGGACATAAGCCTCACCACCGAGGACAAGCTGCGCATCGCGCTCAAACTCGATGAACTGGGCGTGGCCTACATCGAAGGCGGCTGGCCCGGATCCAATCCGACCGACAAGCGATTTTTCCAGGAAATCCAGAATTACAGCCTGAAAAATGCCGCCGTTGCCGCCTTTGGCAGCACCCACAACCACCGGGCAACCGCCGCCACCGACCCCAACCTCAAGGCCCTGGTCGAAGCGGCCGTGCCGGTCATCACCATTTTCGGCAAGTCCTGGGACATCCACGTCACCGACGCCCTGGGCACCACCCTGCCGCGGAACCTCGAGCTGGTTGGCGACTCCCTGGCCTACCTGCGCCCCCACGTCAAAGAGCTGTTTTTTGACGCCGAACACTTTTTCGACGGCTACAAGGCCAACCCCGACTACGCCCTGGCCGTCTTGCGCAAGGCCCACGAAGCCGGAGCCTGCGTGCTGGTCCTGTGCGACACCAACGGCGGCACCCTGCCAAGCGAATTCCGCCAGATCGTTTCCAGCGTGGTCGAAGCCCTGCCCGGGGTTCCTTTCGGCGTCCACACCCACAACGACTCCGGCGTGGCCGTGGCCAATTCCCTTGAGGGCGTGGCCCTTGGGGCCGTCCAGGTCCAGGGGACCATAAACGGCTACGGCGAACGCTGCGGCAACGCCAACCTGTGCTCCATCATCCCTTCGCTGGCCCTCAAACTTGGCATCGCCTGCCTGCCCGAGGGCAAGCTGGCGCTTTTGACCCCGACGGCCCATTTCGTCTCCGAGATGGTCAACCAGGCCCCGCCGTCCAACCGGCCCTATGTCGGCGACAGCGCCTTTGCCCACAAGGGCGGGGTGCATGTCTCGGCCGTGGTCAAAAATCCCCGCACCTATGAACATGTGACGCCGGAGACCGTCGGCAATGTGCGCCGGGTGCTGTTGTCCGACCTGTCGGGCCAGAGCAACATCCTCTACAAGGCCCGGGAATTTGGCTTCGACCTGGATAAAAACGATCCCTTCGTGCTGGAGCTCTTGACCACCATCAAGGAACGCGAGGCCATGGGCTACGAGTACTCGGCGGCCGAAGCGTCCTACGAGCTGCTGTTAAACCGCGTCCTTGGCCGGGCGCGCAGCTACTTCACCGTGGTGCGCTACCGGATACTTGACGACAACGTCTACGACCGGGCCGAACCGCTGACCGAAGCCACGGTGATGCTCAAGGTGGGCGGCCGGGTCAAACACACCGCCGCCACGGGCATGGGTCCGATCAACGCCCTGGACAAGGCCATCCGCAAGGCCCTTCGCGGCTTTTATCCGAAACTGGCCGAGATGCGGCTGTTGGACTTCAAGGTCCGGGTTCTCTCGGGCCTTAAGCGCGACGACTGCGAACCGGGCGGCTGCGGCACCGCTTCCCATGTGCGCGTTCTGGTGGAGTGCGGCGACACGGCCCGGCGTTGGGTGACCGTCGGCGTGTCCCACAACGTTATCGAAGCCAGCTTCCAGGCCTTGGAAGACGCCATCAACTACAAGCTTTTTTGCGACGACAAGGCCAAACTCACCAAAGCGCTGACGCGCTAGGTGGAGTTGAAGAAAGAGAGAAGGCAGAAAGAGTGCCTCCGGCGGCCGGGGGGAGAGTAGCCCCCGGACCCCTCACCGGGAGAACTGCATAAACGAGAGGCAACGATACCGCATGGGTCTGGTGCGATTTCTCCTGGCCGTCGCCGTGGTCATCAACCACACCGGGCCGCTCTATGGCTTGGTGATGACCGACGCCTATATGGCCATCAAAGTTTTTTTTATTATATCTGGGTTTTACATGGCCCTGATCCTGACTGAAAAATACAACGGTCCGGGACAGACGCGGCTTTTTTTCTCAAACCGCTTTCTGCGCCTCTTTCCCTTGTATTGGGCGGTGTTGTTTCTGTCCCTGGGCATCTCCCTGGTCTTCAAATTCGGCCTGCACACCGCCCTGCTCCTCGGGCCGTGGCAGACCTGGCTTGACAAACTCGCGCCCGGCACGGCCGCCCTGCTCGCCGCTGCCAACCTGACGATCTTCGGCCAGGATCTGCTGTTTTTCAGCCATATTACCGACGCCGGCAGTCTGGTTTTCAGTACCGATGCCCTGTACCGGGCAACACCCGCCTGGTTTTTCCTGCTCATCCCCCAAGCCTGGACCGTGTCCCTGGAATTGGTGTTTTATGCCCTGGCCCCCTGGCTGGCGCGCCGCAGCACCGGGCTGCTCCTGGTCCTGGCCGGGGCGAGCTTTGCCTTGCGTGCCCTGGTCTATCTGGTCGATCTGCCCTTTGACCCCTGGAAACAGCGGTTCTTTCCGGTGGAATGCGGCTTTTTCCTGCTCGGCATCCTGGCCTACCGGCTCTACGCGGCCCTCAAACCCGTGGCCATTCCCCAGGCAACCCTCTGGAAAGTCGCCGGCCTCTATCTGGCCGCCATCGTGGGCTACCAGTTCCTGCCCGGGTTTATGGGCAAAGAACTCTATCTTTATGCCGCAACCGTGCTGTCCATTCCCTTCCTGTTCCGGCTGACCAAGAAAATGGCCTTTGACCGGGCCATCGGCGAGCTGTCCTATCCCATTTACATCACCCACTGGACGGTCATCATGGTGGTTGAATACGCCTGCGGCCGCAGCCATCTGCCGGTCATCGCCCTGGTCGCGACTGTTGCCGTCAGTGTGGCGCTCAACCACGTGGTCGCCGATCCCATCGAACGCTTCCGCCAGCGGCGCGTGCTTCGTAGCCGCTAGCATAATGTCGCGAAAAGCATCTTTTGCTTTGTATCCTGCCGTGCTAGAGTTATCCGGCCCGTAACCCGAAACACGCGAGGAGCAAGCCATGGTTGCCATCAAGACCATTTTGTGCGCCCTGGATTTTTCGGAAGTCAGCCCCAAGGTGGCCGAATACGCCAAGACCCTGGCTGCGGCCCTTGGCGCCAAAGTCGTGGCCCTGTATGTGGCCCCGTCCCTGACCCAATATGTCGAGTTCCATGTCCAGGCCAGCTACATCGATGATTTCGTGTCCGGCATCGTCAGCGGCGCGTCGGACACCATGGATTCCTTTGTGAAGGAATACTTCAAGGGCGTCCCGGTCGAAGGCCGGGTCGTGTCCGGCTATGCCGCCGAGGAGATCGTCCGGGCTGCCGAGGAAGTCAGCGCGGATATGATCGTGCTGGGTACCCACGGCCGCAAGGGCATCGACAAGATTCTGTTCGGCTCCGTGGCCGAAAAGGTTATCAAGACCGCCGCGGTACCGGTGCTGTCCATGCGCCCCGAGATCAAGGCCGACTGATCCCGTCTGCCGTAACGCCGGTCCGCCGCCAGGGTGGACCGGCGTTGTCTTTTCCTTGCCCTTCCCGCCCATCCGACATTGCCCTTTTCGTCATAATTTCTTTTCTCCCGAGCGGACGACTCTTCCTGGGCAAGGTTCGGGCCTCCCTCCGCCAAAGCGACTCGCCTCACCCTGCCTTTATAAACGCAACATCCTATTTTATTTATTTAATTTAAAGTCACGCGAAGCAGTTACCCTGCTCCATTTTTGACATTGATTTTTGACCCAGAAGGGGTAAGGGATAGCCGAGCAGAGATTTGTCTAAATTTGTCAAAAGGAGCTACCAATCATGCAGAAGCAAACACTTGAAAAAGTCTTCGAATACGCCTCTTCGCCGGTCCATGGGACCCTTTCCCGCAAACTGCGCAAAGGTGTGAAAATCCAGATCAACGACGGCAAGATCTACGAAAGCGCCACCCTGTTTTTGGGCGACGAATTCGTGCGCATCACCGTCAAGCAAGGCGAAGAAACGCTTAACACCTACTACTCGTGGGATAAAATCTGCTGCGTGACCACCATCGGCAAGGTCGACGAGTAGGCGACAACCGAAACGCCGGGGGGCGCACCGTCCGCCCGGTCGGCCCCGGCTGATATTTGGCCCGCGCCGGCCCCCCCCTCTCCCGTCGCGGACCATACGCCGCTCCGTCTCTCCACGGGGCGGCGTTCTTTTTACATTTTTGGACGAAATCACGTCAAAATCCTACCGTCTTGCCAAGTGTATGAAAATGATTATTAATATCATTGTAGATAAAGAGGAGAGAATCAGGAGGAGTTACCATGAACACCTTCCTGCATGACAATTATAAGGGCTATCAGATCGACCTGACCCCGCGAGGCGATTACTGCGCATCCTTTGCCGCCGACATCCGCGATAGTTGCGGGCGTCTCGTGTCCCACCTGGGCGTGGCCGGCAACACCGAAGACCGCGCCGTAGCCCGGAGCCGCGAACTGGTCGATTTTGAACTGGCCTATGGCGATACGCGTTGCAACTGATCCGGTTTGACCGGTACTTCCGTGCCATCCGGTTCCTTCCCGACTGGCCCTTTGCCCGGTTTGGTGATACCCCCCGGTCCGTAGTTCAACCCCGGGGGGATTTTTATGGCTTCCATTCCCGTCACCGTACTCACCGGCTTTCTCGGGGCCGGCAAGACCACGCTGTTAAACCGCCTGCTCACCGAGAACCACGGCCGTCGTTTTGTCGTCATCGTCAACGAATTCGGCGAGATCGGCATCGACAACGATCTGGTTGTCTCCTCCGACGAGGAGATCTATCTCATGAATAATGGCTGTATCTGCTGCTCCGTGCGCGGCGACCTCATCCGCGTGCTTTCCGGGCTGGCCAAACGCCGGGGAGCCTACGACGCCGTGCTGCTTGAAACCACCGGACTGGCCGATCCCGCCTCCATCGTGCAGACCTTTGCCATGGACGAGGATACCCGTGAGGCCTTCCGTCTCGATTCCGTGACCGCCGTCATCGACGCCATGCATTTCACTCGCCACGCCGCCGAAAACCGGCAGGTCCTGGAACAGGTGGTCTACGCCGATCTGGTCATCCTCAATAAGACCGACCTCGTGGCCCCGGAAGTACTGGAGCAAATCCGCCAGACCGTGGGGCGCGTGAACGACACGGCGCAAATTGTCGAGGCCGTGCGTTGCGACGTGCCCATTGCCACGCTGCTTGACCGCAACGCCTTCGACCTCGGCAAACTCCTCTTCGGCCAGCCTGTCCTGGCCGAGGCCGCCACGAGCAACCACATCCAGGAACACGGCATCGAGTCGGTCAGCCTGACTAGCGACGCCCCCCTGGACGCCGAGGAGCTGGGCGAGTTTTTAAGCACGCTCCTTCAAACAAAAGGCCAGGATATCTATCGGTCCAAGGGCATCATGGCTGTGGCCGGCGCCAAGCAGCGGTTTATTTTCCACGGGGTGCACATGTTTCTGGAAACCGCCTGGGGCACGCCCTGGGCTGCGGGCGAAACGCGCCAGAGTCGGGCTGTGTTCATCGGCCGCGACCTCGACCGCGAAGCGCTCAAACAAGGGCTTGCCGGCTGTGCGGCCCGGGAGGAAAAATAATGACGTTTACCCCTGACGCCGAACTCTCCGGGCTGCTCAAGACGGATTTTGGGTCCTATGTGGCCGGTTGCACCTTTGCCACTGACGGCGAGACCGTCGCCTATGCTCTGGGCGACGGCCGCATTGCCCTGCTCGACCCGGACACCGGCGAGACCGATTTTGTCGCCGCCCATACCGGCGCGGCCCTGTGTCTGGCCGCCTCGCCCCTGGGTTTTTTAAGCGGCGGCGACGACGGCCGGGTGATGCTCACCACCCCGGAAACCGGGGCGCGGGAGCTGGCCGCCTTTCCGGGCCAGTGGGTTGAACATGTGGCGGCCTGCGCCACCGGCCGGGTGCTCGCCGCTGCGGTCGGCAAACACGTTGTCCTTTTTACCGGCGACGACCTGACGCCAAGCCAGCTGCCCGAACTGCCAAGCACCATCGCCGGTCTGGCCGCCAGCTCCGACGGCCGCGCCCTGGCCGCCAGCCACTACGACGGCGTGACCGTCTACGCCCCGGTGCGCCCTGGCGCGACCGGCAACCGCCTGGATGGACCCGGCTCCAACCTGACGGTAGTGTTCTCCCCGGACGGCGACCGGATGGCCCTGGCCACCCAGGACAAGAGCGTGCGGGTCTACGACCTGGCCCAATCGGCCGGCTATCTGCTGGAGGGCTATCCGGCCAAGGTGCGCTGCCTGTCCTTTGCCCACGACGGGAATACGCTGTGGACCGGAGGCGAACAGGCCTTTGTGGGCTGGCCGGTTGGGGCCGATGTCGATCCGGCCGCCCGGGAAGCGGTGGTTTTCGGAGCCTTTGAGCACGGGATGCTCGGGGCCGTGGCCGCCCACCCGGCCATGCCCCTGGTGGCCGGCGGCTTTGACGGCGGCGTGGTGTTTCTGGGTAGCGTGGACCGCCGGGGCGCGGCCCCGTTATTCGCCCTGGAAAGCCACCGGGTCACCTGCCTGAGCTGGTCCCCCGACGGCCGGCGTCTGGCCGGCGGCAGCGACGGCGGTCCGGCGTTTTTCATGCGTCTGGCTTAGTAGAAAAAAAGAGTGCCTCCGGCGGCCGGGGGGGATAATCCCCCCCGGACCCCCTTGGTGGGAGAAGTTTTTCGAGGGACTTTTGGCGCTGGTCGGCAATCCGGCGGGCTGTGGACCGGGACGACCGCGGCA
The DNA here is from genome assembly GCF_000801335.2 of Desulfovibrio sp. TomC. Lineage (NCBI taxonomy): Bacteria > Pseudomonadati > Thermodesulfobacteriota > Desulfovibrionia > Desulfovibrionales > Desulfovibrionaceae > Desulfovibrio > Desulfovibrio sp. TomC. Next base: position 50,246 of record NZ_JSEH01000015.1, on the reverse strand, counting down.
GGCGCTTTGGGGTCTACCGGCCCCAAAGCGCCGTCTGATGCGGGCTACTCAAGCAGATCGCGGATGGCGGCCTGAACCCGGTCGAGTTCATCTGAAACGAGCCGGCAGGCTTCCCGGCAGCCGTCTGCATCGCCGCTCAGGCCGGCTTCCTGAAGCCGTCGCGCCCCTTCGGTCAGCGCCCTGGCCCGAAGCGGCACAGCCATGCCGAGCAACGAGTGGGCAGCGTCGCCGGCGGCTTCCCAATTTTCCTCGCGCACGGCCTGCTCCAGGCTCGCCACCACCTGCGGACTTTCTTCCAGGAACATCCGGCAGATTTCCCGGGCAAAGGCCGTCTTTCCCCGCTCCTCGTAGTAGGCCATGTCCATGGCCGGCGCAGCCGGCAGCATGGGCCGCTCATTCCCACCCGGCCGGTCGAGCACCCGGCGCATGACCATGAAGAGCTCATCCACGTCCACCGGTTTGGACACATAATCATCCAGGCCGACGGACAAGAACCGTTCCCGGTCGCCCTTCATGCTGTAGGCGGTCAGCGCCACCACCGGCATCCCCCGGGCCGCCTCGCCGGCCTCGCCGGCGCGGATGCGCCGGGTGGCTTCGGCCCCGTCCATCTCCGGCATCTGAATGTCCATAAGGACCAGGTCCGCTGGCTCCTGGCACAACTGCTCCAAAGCCTGGGTGCCGGACCCGGCCAGACGGACCTGACAACCGGCCTCGGACAGAAAATGTTTCAGGAAAAGCCGATTGACCTGATTATCCTCGGCCAGAAGCACTTTGAGTCCGGCAAAGCCGCCGGCCTGGGACATTCCCTGTGGGCGCTCGACTTCCTGCGGCGTTTCGCTGGCCGGACGCAGGGACACGGTAAAAGAAAACGTACTGCCCTGGCCCGGCACGCTCTCGACATCAATGCCCCCGCCCATCATTTCCACCAACCGCCGGCTGATGGCCAGCCCAAGGCCTGTGCCGCCGAACCGTTTGGTGCGGGTGGATTCCAGCTGGGAAAAGACCTGGAACAGCTCATGATGTCTGTCCTCGGGGATGCCGATGCCGGTGTCGCGCACGGTGCAGGCCACCAGCATCGGGTCGCCCGGCCGGGCCAGGGCCAGGGACACCTCCACTTCGCCTTGATCGGTAAACTTCAGCGCGTTGCCGACGAGGTTGCGCACCACCTGCATGATGCGGTCGGGGTCGCCGTGAACCATGGCCGGCACCTGGGGATCGATGTGTACGTCAAGGGTCAGCCCCTTTTGCCGGGCCGAAAACTGGAACGGCTTCATGGTCCGGTCCAAGGTGTCGCGGGGATCGAAATCCACCGGCAAAAACTCCATCTTGCCGGCCTCGATCTTGGAAAAATCCAGAATATCGTTGACGATACCGAGCAGAGACCGGGAGGAGTCCAGGATAAGCTCCAGGTTCTCCCGGAGTTCCGGCCTGGGATTTTGAGTCAGGGTCATCTGGGCCAACCCGATGATGCCGGAGAGCGGCGTGCGGATCTCATGGCTCATGTTGGCCAGAAAACCGCTTTTGGCCTGACTGGCGGCCTCGGCCTGCTGTCTGGCCCGGGTCAGATCCAGTTCCCGGCAGCGTTCTTTGACGTGGCCAAGCACCCCTTCGCCAAGCAGCGTCAGGCGACGCGTATCGTCATCGCCATACGGGGTGGCCCGCCCCATAACCGCGAGCAGGAGCACGGTTGCCGGATCATCCCGCATGGGAACGACCAGTTGCCGGATGGCGGCGTCGCCGATCTGAAACGGTCCGTCCTGACCGGCCCGAAACAGGGCCGGGGCCTCGGCTGCGGTAAAGCGTTGGGTCGATTCCGGCAGACCGAAGACTTCCAAAGCCTGCGCAGTGGCGGCCAGGACGACAAAATCACCAGTCTGGGAATTGGACATGGCCGCCATGCCGCCGCTGCTGGCGGTCAGTTCCACGCCCCGGGCCAAGATGAAACGGCCGAGTTCCTCGAGATCAGCCTCGCGCATCCGGCCAAGAAGCAGCAGCGCCTCCAAAGTGTTGGCGTGCAGGGTAAGCTGCTCGGCACTTTGCTGCACCGCAGTCACATCCAGCACATGGGAAATGAAATACAGCGGCTCTCCGTCTTCCCCCCGCACCATTTTGGACGACACCCGGCCCCATATCTCCTTTCCAGAGGCATGCCGGTAGCGTTTTTCGAAGCGAAACTGCTCCCGCACCCCGGCCAAGGCCAGTGAAATATGGCGAGGACTGACTGCCTCGGCGCCGGATGCGGCCACATCGTTGACGGTTTTCCCGAGCAATGTGGCTTCATCGTACCCGAAGAAATGACATAACGCCTCGTTGACCCGGAGAAAACGTCCGTCGATGCCAACAATGGTCATCCCCTCGTTGGCGTTTTCAAAGGCCAGTCGGAACAATTCCTCGCTTTTGGCCAAGGCGCGTTCCGTACGCCGCCGCTCGGTGATGTCCTTGATGGCAGCCAGGGACCGGATGAATGCACCCGATGCATCGTATTCGCCCACGGCCGAAAGCAGCACGTCGAGGATGCGGCCATCGCCGGCCACCATCTGGTAAGCCTTCTCCGTAACCCGGCCCTCGCGGATAAACAGTGGCAAGGTTTCATTGAGCTCGCCCCGGGAGGCTTCCGTCATGAATTCGCCGAGGTGACGACCGATGACGTCGTGTGCTTCGTAGCCAAGCACACGACGCCACAAGGCATTGACCGACAGCAGCCGGCCCTCCTTGTCGATGGAATGGAACATCACCGGAGCCTTCTCGTAGAGGCTTTGCCCCTGATCCAGAGTCAGTGCAACTGGTCTTTGCTGCGACTCGGCCATACCAGCCTCCTTTGAAACGCATGGGTCTTGCCAATCCCGGCTCAAGTGCGCATGGTACTTGAGGTCTGCCGCCGTGACAACGCGGGGCGGACCGCCTGCCGCCCGGGAAACCGGTCGGCTGCTGGCCGTAGCCTGCGCCAACTCTTGTAAGAAGACCTGGTCGGCGCGGCAAGGGAGAAACATATGAAACGTACCCAATGCCTGATCATCGGCTCCGGACCGGCCGGCCTGTCCGCAGCCATTTACACGTCCAGGGCCGGCATGGACACGGTCGTGGCCGGCTGCGAGCCCAAGATCGCCGGCGATTACGACATCGACAACTATTTCGGCTTTCCGGAAACCATTTCCGGACGCGATCTTATCGAGCGGGGTCTGCGCCAGGCCGAGCGTTTCGGGACGGCCATCGTCTGCCAGCGGGTGCTGGCCGTGCACATGGCCGAGGACGGCTCGTTTCACTGCGTCACCGACAAGGGCGAATACGACGCCGAAGCGATCGTCATCGCCGCCGGCGTCAACCGCGTACGCCCGGGCATCGCCAACATCGCTGACTACGACGGCAAGGGCGTGTCTTACTGCGTGAGCTGCGACGGCTTTTTTTTCCGGGGACGCAAGGTCGTGGTGGTCGGCGAAGGCAACTACGCCGCCAATCAGGCCCTGGAGCTGACCAATTTCACCTCCAATGTCACCATTTACACCCAGGGCAAGGAACCGGCCATGGATGCGCGATTTGCCGCCAGCCTGGCCGAAGCCGGCATTCCGGTGTCCACGGCCAAGATCGTCCGGTTGGCTGGCGAACCGGCCATGACCGGGGCAGAACTGGAAGACGGCACGACAATTGAGGCCGAAGGCCTCTTTGTGGCCATGGGACAGGCCTCGGCTTTGGATTTTGCCAAGACCCTCGGGGTGGCCACCTCTGGTGCGTTCATTGAGGCCGACCACGAACAAAAGACCAATGTTCCCGGGGTATTTGCCGCCGGCGACTGTGTCGGGCATTTCATGCAGATCAGCGTGGCCGTGGGCGAAGGAGCCAAGGCCGGCCGGGCGGCCATTGCCCATATCAAGGAACGCGCCGGCAAGGCCGGTTCCTGAGGCCGGCCACATCTTGACAGGACCATGCCGCACGCCATATAAATTGGAGTTCGCAACGCGGCATGGGCCTATAGCTCAGTTGGTAGAGCCACCGGCTCATAACCGGCAGGTCCCAGGTTCGAATCCTGGTAGGCCCACCACGACGAAGGATTCATGATCTATCCCGTCACCCATCCCGAGACAGCCTTATCCGCCAAAGCGGCGACCCGGGAGATACCGCAAAGGCGCTTTTATGCCCACAAGGCCTCGAAAAGCGCCTTTTTTGTTGGACTATGCGCGTAACTGACCTCATTGAGCGCATCGAAGCCGTGGCCGTCCCGGCCCGGGCTGCGTCCTGGGACCGCTCGGGCATCCAGATCGCCGGCACGGGTGTCGTCTGCGATCGGCTGGCCGTGGCCCTCGATCCGCTGCCCGGCGTCATCGCCGACGCCCTGGCCTGGGGAGCGCAAGTCGTCCTGACCCACCACCCCCTGGCCTTGACCCCGCGGCTGCCCGACCGCGTCGATGACTACCACCGCGTCCTGTCCCTGGTCCTTGGGCACGGAGCCACCCTCTACAGCGCCCACACCTCCCTGGATGTGGTTACCGACGGCCCGGCCGGCTGGCTGGCCGATGCCCTGGCCCTGGAGAACCGCTGCATCCTGGAGCCGGCCGGACGCACGCCCTTTGTCTCCCTGCGCTACGGCGCACCGGCAAGCGCCGGGATCGCAAACGAGGCCCTGGCCGCCCTGCCCCGGGTCACGACCGCAAGCCTGAGCCCCGACGGCCTGGATGTCGTCTGCCCGGCCGGGAGCCGCCGCGCCGTGGCCGCCGCCTTTTTGACCGCCATTCCGGACGCAACGCTGCTTGCAGTCACGGAACTGGCCGAACCCTTTGAAACCTACGGCTACGGCCTGGTAGGCGATCTGCCCCAGCCGACGGACGGCAGCGCCTTTCTCGACCGGCTGGCCAGTCTGCTGCCCCGTTCCTTTTTCACCCTGGCCGGCCAACTGCCGGCGACCGTCGCCCGCCTGGCCTACTGTCCCGGCTCCGGGGCGGACATGGCCGCCCGGGCCTTTGCCGCCGGAGCCGACGTCTACGTCACCGGCGACCTCAAATACCATCAGGCCCAGGCCGTGCCGCCGGGCCGATGCCTCATTGACGTCGGACACTTTTCCCTGGAAGAAGTCATGATGCGGCATTTTGCCGCCGATCTTGCGGCTGCGTTTGGCCCAAACGGACCCGAAGTCCGCTTTTTCGCAGGCGCCGACCCCATCGCCGCGCATTTTCCGGACGGGACCGCCACCCCCCGGACCGAATAACCACTCGGAGAGACAGTCATGTATTTGAAACAGATTGAACAGCTCGTGGTCCTGCAGAAAGTCGACGACGAAATCGTCCTGTTGCAGGATGAACTCAAGCGGGCTCCCCAGCAGATCACCGAGCTTGAAAAGCGTCGCCAGGACATTGAGGACAGCGCTGAAATCGTTCGCGACAAACTCAAGTATTTAAACGACCAGCAAAAGCGGTTGGATTCGGAGATCGAAAGCGATTCCGTGCGGCTCAAAAAGAGCAAAAGCAAGATGATGCAGGTGGGCAACCAGAAGGAATATCACGCCATGATGCGCGAGATGGACAATCTGGAAAAGCAGAACCGGGGCCGTGAGGAAGAAAAGATCACGGTGTCTGAGGAACTGTCCCGCCAAAACGGCGAGCTGGCCGAAATCGACGGCCAGGCCAAGGAACTCGACAGTGAACTGAGCATCGCCCGCCAGAGCCTGGACGACCGCCTCAAGCAGGCCGAAGCCCGGCTGGGCGAACTGAAACTGCGCCGCTCCGAAGCCGGCCAGGCCGTGCCCAAGCCCATCCTGCAGCGCTACGAGTTCATCCGGTCACGCCTCAAAAATCCGGTCATCGTGCCGGTCAACGCCGGCATCTGCTCGGGCTGCCACATCGCCATTCCGCCCCAGGCTTTTATCGAGCTGCAAAAGGGCATCCAGATTTTAAGCTGCCCCAACTGCCAGCGCCTGATCTATTGGAGCCAGCACATCGAATCCGAGGCCACGGCCAACGAGGACGGGGCCGAGGCTACGGCCGAATAGCCTGTCCTGCGCTTCCTTGCGCGTTTTGGAAAAGCCGGCGACAAGCCGGCTTTTCGCGTTTCCGGACGACCAGCCAGGCCCTCCCCGCCGTAAAGGCCAGCGCCAAGGCACGGCAACGCACTGGTCTCTTCTTTTTCCAAGCGGCAAGACGATCCCATAGCCGACGGTCCCGCCCGCTCGCCCCAATAGCGCCGGCTCGGGATCGCCCGCCATCCGGGCCAAGGCCGACCCTGGCGGCAGGCCCCTGCCTCCTTGCCGCGCCGACGATTGTTCGGCCCCTCGGCGAACGGCTACGATTTCTCGGTAAACGGTCTTTAATCTTCAGGCCAATACGATTATCACGTTGTTGCAGCCACTGGCCGAATATCGCTGGCCGGGCCGAATACTTTCACGGCATGGTCCGCCAGACGCGACGCATAATCCCAAACACGGGGGGAATTCATGACTGCCGACAATATCCAAAGCCTCCAGCAGGAAGGACGCACGTTTGATCCGCCGCTCGCCGGCCGCGACACCGCCCATATCAAGAGCCTGGACGAATACCGCGCCATCTACAAACGCTCCATCGAAGACCCGGAAGGCTACTGGGGCGAGCGGGCCAGCGAGCTGCTCACCTGGGACGCGCCCTGGGACAAGGTCCTTGAGTACGATTTCAATACGCCCGAGATCAACTGGTTCGCCGGCGGCAAGCTCAATGCCACCTACAACTGCCTGGACCGCCACCTGACCAACGGCCGACGCAACAAGGCGGCGCTCATCTGGCAGGGCGAAAAAGACGAGGACGTGCGCACCTACACCTACCAGATGCTCCACGACGAGGTCTGCCGGTTCGCCAACGTGCTCAAAAAAATGGGCGTCAAAAAGGGCGACCGGGTCAGCCTGTACCTGCCCATGGTGCCGGAGCTGGCCATTGCCATGCTGGCCTGCGCCCGCATCGGCGCGCCGCATAGCATCGTTTTCGCCGGCTTTTCCGCCCACAGCCTGCGCGACCGCATCAACGACTGCGAGTCCAAACTGATCGTGGTCAGCGACGCCGTCATCCGCTCGGGCAAGACCATTCCGCTCAAGCCCAATGCCGACGAAGCCCTCAAGGAATGCCCCACCATCGAAAAATGTGTCGTGCTGCGCCATGCCGGCAACGAGGTCGCCATGATGCCCGGCCGCGATGTCTGGTGGCATGACGTCATGGCCGACCACGATGTGGAAGGCGACTGTCCGCCCGAGAGCATGGACGCCGAGGATGTGCTCTTTATCCTCTACACCTCCGGCTCCACCGGCAAGCCCAAGGGCGTCTACCACACCACCGGCGGCTATCTGACCTACGCCGCCCACACCTCGCAGATCGTCTTCGATCTCAAAGACGACGACATCCACTGGTGCACCGCCGACATCGGCTGGATCACCGGCCATTCCTACATCGTCTACGGACCGCTGGCCCTGGGGGCCACCTCGCTCATGTTCGAGAGCGTGCCCACCTACCCGGCCCCGGACCGGTTCTGGCAGATTTGCTCCAAGTTCAAGGTCAACATTTTCTACACTGCCCCGACCGTCATCCGCTCGCTCATGAAGTCCGGCCCGGCCTGGACCCAAAAACACGACTTGTCCTCGCTGCGCATCCTCGGGTCGGTTGGCGAACCCATCAACCCCGAGGCCTGGATGTGGTACCACGAGCATATCGGCCACTCGAAGCTGCCCATCGTGGACACTTGGTGGCAGACCGAAACCGGCGGGCTCATGATCTCGCCCTTGCCCTACGCCACGCCGCTCAAGCCCGGTTCGGCCTCCCTGCCGCTGCCCGGCATCGACGTCGCCATCGTTGACGTGGAGAACAAGGAAGTCGGTCCCAACCAGGGCGGCTTCCTGGTCATCCGCAAACCCTGGCCGGGCATGTTGCGCGGCATCTGGGGCGCGCAAGACCGCTTCAAGCAGCAGTACTTCTCGGGGTTCAAGGGCTGCTACGAATCCGGCGACGGCGCGCGCCGGGACGAAGACGGCTATTTCTGGATCATGGGCCGGGTGGACGACGTCATAAACGTCTCCGGGCACCGCATGGGCACGGCCGAGATCGAATCCGCCCTGGTCTCGCACCCGACCGTGGCCGAGGCGGCCGTGGTCGGCATGCCCCACGACATCAAGGGCCAGTGCATCTACGCCTATGTGACGCTCAAAGCCGGTTACGACGAGAGCGAGGAACTCTTAAAGGGCCTCAAACTCCATGTGCGCAAGGAAATCGGCCCCATTGCCGCCCCGGAAGTGATCCAATTCGCCCCGGGCCTGCCCAAGACCCGCAGCGGCAAGATCATGCGCCGGATTCTGCGCAAGATCGCCTCCAACGAAGTGGACAGCCTGGGCGACACCTCGACCTTGGCCGACCCGAGTGTGGTGACGGAGCTCATCGAGGGCAAGAAGCGGCTGTTTGGCAATTAGTCGAAGCCGCCAGCAAAAAAATGCCAACCGCCGGCCCGGGGATTTTGTCCCGGAGCCGGCGGTTTTTGCGTGGCCGGCGGGTCTGTTGCTGCGGCAGCGACTACAGCCTCCCGCCCACCAGCCCCAGGACGCCGATGGCAATGAGATAAATGGCCACGACGAGGTTGAGCAGGCGCGGCATGACCAGGATCAGGATGCCGGCAATAAGCGCGATAATGGGTTGGATGTGCATGTTGAGCAGCATAAAAGCCCCCTTGGTTGCGGGTGAAAGCGTCCGCCGCAGCTGACGGGACGATACCTTCCCTTCTACGCTCTTTTGCCGGCCCGGCAATGACGAATTGCGCTGGGGGCAACGAGCCAGGGTCCTAGATTTGCGTGGACGCCGCCGGCCGAGTGCGGGATACTGGTTCCTCGCCCAAGGAACTAATTCGGCTAAACACCGCAATCTCCAGCCTACCCAGCCAACTCCATGCACTTTAAGCCCATCTTCTACACCAGTCTGACCCTGGCCGCCCTGGTCGCCGGGCTTTTTACCAGTTCGCTTGAGCCAGCCCGGCGCGTGGACGCCTGGACGTCCGATCTGTGGCACGTCGTCGCCGGCAAACGCTACGAGCCGAGCCATGTGGCCGTGGCCCTGCTCGACGACGAGGCGCTCACCGCTGAACCCGACCGGCCGCTGGTCTTTTGGGGGCCGCTCTACGCCAAGATTCTGGCCCGGCTGCGTCAGGTCGGGGCCGTGGCCGTGGGCATGGACATCCAGCCGGCGCTCAGTCCCGTCACCTGGATGGACATTATCGGGGCGGACACCAGCCGCGATTTCGATCGGGAATTTATGCTGGAACTGTCCAAGGGGCAGACCATCCTGGCCGCCAGCGTGTCCACCGAGTCCGGCGAGGCGTCATTTAGCCTGCCGGCCACGGACTATCTGCTCGCCTTGCCTCGCCACGAGGCCGACCTGGGCCTGACCAACGTGCCGTTGGACCGCGATGGCGTGGTGCGCCGCTTTGCCCCGGCCCTGTACGGCGAGGGCGAGCCGCGCCTGTCCTTTGCCGCTGCCTTGGCGAAAAAGGCCGTCCCGAACGCTCCGGGACTGGCCGGCTTGGACGACCGCAAGGCCCTTGCCCCCCGGCCCATTCCCTATGCCGGCCCGCCCGGCACCTTTGCCCCTGTGAGCTTTGCCCGGCTGCTGGCCCCGGATGCCTTAAACGACCCGCAGGTCCAGGCCTTGGCCGGCAAGATCGTCATTCTCGGCATCGACATCCACGGGGCGCATGACCGGTTGGCCTCGCCCTATTCGCTGCCGCTTTTCGGCGCGCCCAAGGAATTCATGCCCGGCCCGGAGATCCACGCCAACATCATCGAAGCCATGCTGGCCGGCCGCAGCCTGTCGCCGGTCGGCCTGGGGGCGGCCTCGGCCGTCTGGCTGCCGTTTCTGGCCGCCTGTTCCCTGGCCTGCGCCCGGTTCGGCCCCGGCCGCTCGGCCCTGGCCGGTTTGTGCCTGGGGCTTGGCGCTTTCGGCCTGGGCTACGCCCTCTTTCTCAGGGGCCTGCTCCTGCCCCTGGCCGGACTCGACCTTGGCTTGGTCGCCACCTGGGCCGGAGCCAATGCCGTGCGCTTAACCCGTGGCGAACGCGAAAAAACCCATATCCGCCAAGCTTTTGGCAAATACGTGTCGGAATCGGCCATCAACGCCATCCTGGCCAGCGGCAAGCCGCCGGCCCTTGGCGGCTCCCTGGCCACGGTCACGATCTTGTTCTCGGATATCCGCGATTTCACGACATTAAGTGAAAAACTCTCGGCCGAGGAAGTCGTGGAACTCTTAAATGTCTATTTTTCCAAGGTCTGCGACATCATCCTGGCCAACGGCGGCATGATCGACAAATTCATCGGCGACGCGGTCATGGCTGTATTCGGCGCACCCCTGGCCGATCCCAAACATGCCTATCAGGCCCTTGCCACCGCCCTTGGCATGGTTACTGCTTCAATGGAGTTTGAAACTTGGATGCGAAACCGCTTCCCCCAGCTTGGGCAGTGGCGGTTTCGTATTGGCGTTGGCCTGCACAGCGGCCCGGCGGTTGTCGGCAACATCGGATCGAAGCAGCGCCTGGATTTCACGGTCATCGGCGACACCGTCAACACGGCCTCGCGCCTGGAAGGCTTTACCAAGGAAATGGGTTGCCCGGTGGTGGCCAGCCAGACGGTGGTCGACATGGCTGGCCCGGGCGTGGTGACCGGGCGGAAGGAACAAGCCCGGGTCAAAGGCAAGAGCGAACCCGTGCCGGCCCTGGAAATCCTGGGCCTAGCGCACGAATAATAGAAAAAGAGGAAAGGAGCAGTCATGCGTCGCGCTATCGTATTTTCATTGTCCCTGCTGGTTGCGGCGTCCTTTCTGGCCGCGACAGCCTGGGCCGATGCCCCTCGTCTGGTCTGCCTCGTCTCAACAGTCAACGGCCCGGTAACCTTGTCCGGGACGGAAGGCCTCAAAAAACCCCTGGAACTCTTCACCCGCTTGCGCGAAGGCGAGCGGCTGGAACTGGGTCGCGGGGCCGAAGTGCAACTGGCTTTCCTGCAAAAGGGCCAGCGTGAAGCTTGGACCGGTCCGGCCACCATCCTCATCACTGCCGACGGCGGCCAAAGCCCGGACAGCACCATTCCGCCGGTGGTGGAAAAATTGCCGCTTCGGGCCAGGCCGGCCGGCGGCGAGGCCTCGTCCATCCTGACCCAGGGCGGCGAACAGGCCACAGCCCAGGTCAAGACCCGCGAGGTCACCCTGCCCGAAGACAAGACACTCAGTGATGAGGAACGCGCCCAACTGGCCGAAGTAGAAGGACAGGTGGCTGAACTCCGCAAGACTGCCGCCCCTGGCGACGTCGGCCCGGACATTGTTTTGCTGGAAGAACTGACCCGCCTCGGACAGCGACGCCAGCTGGCCGAGGCCCTGCGCCAGTTGCGCGAAGCCCATCCGGACAATGCCGCCCTGGCCAACTGGGAATAGCAGCCGCCAGCGTCCGAAGACACCACCAGTGGCGGGTGTCCAGCGACCCCGCCAACGACACTGCCGGCCGACGGCTCCCCCTGCCCGAAACACGGACAGGCCCCGAATCGGGGGGAGGAGCCGCCGGCCGGCAGTTGCTTGTTAAGGTCGGGCGGCACGGCCAAGGACACAACCCGGAGTTCGGTCGGCATAACCGTATCCGGCCGAGTGCCGCGCCCGCGAAATTCGTTTCAGTCATCCCCCGAGACAACACCGTAAAAGTGCTTTTTTTCTGTGGATAAACCTTTCGTATTTTGCGTGCGGCGGCACACTAGCGGCTGCCACCGCCTCGGGCTCGCCCCTGGCCGGGCTTGAAGCCGGGTTTGGGTCCGTTTTTGGGGACAGGCCGGCCGCCGGCCGGACGTGACGGCGCACCCGGCTTGTGGCCCAGGCGCTTGTCGCGTTCGCCGCCAAGGGCAGCGTGCTGGCGCAGCCGCTCGGCGTCGGAATCCGCCACATGAAGCGGGTTGCCCTCCAGGTCGATTCCGGCAAAGTACATGGCGGCCGCAGCCGTCCCGGGCAGGGGAATGAAGCACTGGACCTGATTGGGCTTCCAGCCCCGGCCGGTGAACCAGGCGGCCATCTCCTGCATGTCGGCCACGGTGCAGCCCGGAAAAGCGCTCATGAGGTAGGGGACGACATACTGTTCCTTGCCGGCCCGGCCGGATTCCCGGGCAAAAAGCTTGATAAACCGCTCAAACACGGCAAACGGCGGCTTTCGCATGAGCCGCAGCACCCGGTCGCTTTTGTGCTCCGGGGCCACCTTGGCCTGTCCGCCGGTAAAATCGCGGACCATCCGGCCAAGCGCTTTCTCGTCAGCCAGCCCGAGGTCCATGCGCCAGCCGCTGGCCACCCGCACATGGCGCACCCCGGGCACGGCGGCCACGGCTTCCAGCAGATCCACAAATGCTCCCTGGTCCACCGCAAAATGCCGGCAGATTTTGGGTGTGAGGCAGCTTGCCCGGGGGCACACGGCCATATCGCCCGTACACCGCCCGCCCCACATGTTGGCGCTTGGGCCGCCCACGTCGCTCACACTGCCGTCAAAGCCCCGGACCTCGGCCAACCGGGCCGCCTCGGCCAGGACAGAGCCCCGGCTGCGCGACCGGATGGCCCGGCCCTGGTGCAGGGCCAGGGTGCAAAAGGAGCAGCCGCCGGCGCAACCCCTATGGATGTTAAGGCTGCCCCGGATCATGGCCGCCGCCGGGATGGGCTGGCTGTAGGACGGATGGGGTTCTTTGGTAAACGGCAAGGCATACAGGGCGTCGAGTCCCGTGCCGTCCAGCCCCGGGCCGGGCGGCGTGAGCACCACCATGCGATCGCCTACGCGCTGCACTGCCGTCTGGCGGTTTTGATGCACCTGCCGCTCACACTCCAAGGTTGCCGTGAGCAACAGCTTCGGCTCGGCCAGAATGGCCTCGTGGGAGGGCAGTTCGATCACGGCCTCGGCCGGGGCGTCCTCGGGGTAGTCGCCGGCCTTTCGGGCATAGGCCGCACCGGGGATGGCGGCCAGGGTATGGACCAGTTCGCCGCCCTCCTCCTCCAGCCGGTCCAGCCCCTGGGCCAGGGCCAGGATGGCGTGCTCGGCCATGCCGTACAGCACCACGCTGGCCTTGGCGTCCAGAAGAATGGATTTGCGCAGGGACTGAGACCAGAAATCGTACTGGCTCACCCGCCGAAGCGACGCCTCGATGCCGCCCAGGGCTACCGGCAACCCCGGAAAGGCCCGGCGCACAAGGTTGGTGTAGACGATGCAGGCCCGGTTGGGGCGGGCTCCGGCCAGGCCGCCCGGTGTATAGGCGTCGTCGGAGCGCTTTTTGCGAAAGGCAGTGTAGTGGGCCAGCATGGAGTCAAGCGACCCAGCCGAGACCCCGGCAAACAGCCGTGGCCGGCCCATGGCGGCGACGTCGCCCGGTTCCCCGGCCGCAAGCTCCCAGCGGGGTTGGGCGATGATCCCGGTCTTGTAGCCGTGGCTGATCAGCCAGCGACCTAAAAGCGGCACGCCAAAGGACGGATGGTCCACATACGCATCGCCGGAAACAAGCAGGATATCGAGACTGTCCCAGCCGAGACGGTCCATCTCGGCCCGGGTCATGGGCAAAAAATCAGGTTGTTTGATCGGTGTGCGCGCCATGGCCGCACTATGGCCGCACTCGCGCGCGCCGTCCAGTGGAGCCGGCGTCTCGGCTAACCCGGTGTTACTGGGAGGCGCTGGCTCCTTCCATGCCGCGCAAGAGCTTGGGGCAAAACCACAGCTCCCTGTCCGTGGGCGTATGGCCGGACGCAACGAAAACCGTCCCATCCTGGTAGGCCAGCGGCCCGGCATAGAGATCGAGCCGGCCCGAACCCAGTTCGGCCGCAAACTGTTCCAAGGCCTTCTGGACTTCCGGCGAGAGGGCCTGACCGGGCATGAAGCCGACAGGACTGGCGTCGGGATCATTCAAGGCTGCAAAATTCGGGGACAACCATTCAAACGCCGGTTTGTAAGTACCAGCGGCCACGGCACTGGCCACGGCCAGGAGCGGCGGTCCCCAGTTGAAATACGGCACGCCCAGACAGACCTCGGGCGCACCCTGGCAGGCCGACTTGTACATGTACGGCAAGGCCCAGATTTCGGCCCCGGCCTTGTGGCGGGCTGCGGCCACACTCAGGGCTTCCGGGGTATCAAGGCCGGAGATGACGACGTCGTAGCCTTGGTCAACAAGGGAACCGGCCACCTGATTGGGATCGGAGGTCACGCCGGGAATGTTGAACCAAAAACCAATCCAATTGACCTTGAAGGCAAGGTCTTCGGCCTTCCTGCCCCGCACCGCGACCCAGGCATGGCGCGCGCCGAGGTAGGCGGCGTTGGCCACGCGGCGGGTCTCGTCATTTATAAGCGGCCCGAGATAGCCAATCTTGCCGGTTCTGGTGGTCATGGCCGCCGCAAAGCCGGCCATCATCTTGGCGTATTCCATTTTGAGAAACAGATTGCCCAGGTTTTTGGGAGCAACGCCGGTTAACGCCCCGTCGCCGGAAACGTGAAGAAACGTCAGACCAGGATGCTGCGCAGCCGCTTCGTGGATGCCGTCCTTCATGTCGTCGGAACCGGCAATGATCAGGGTCGCGCCCTTGGCCGCCAGATCATCCACAACCTGCGGGATGGTGACGCCGGGCCGATCGGTGGGATTGACCTTGTCGAGATAGAGCATTTTCGCGCCGGGCAGGCGGGCCTCGACGTACTTGCCGCCCTCATACTGGGCCTGGCTGTAGCCTTTGTCATTGGCAGGGCCAACGAGCAGCAGGCCAAACACCAGCGGCTGGCCAGCGGCCAGGACGCCGCAAGCGCACACAAGGCAAAGGACTGGGACCAGCAGGAGCATGTGGGCGCGGTTCATGGCACATCCTTCACGTTTGGAAAATTGGTATCGCATTTCCAAACCATCCTCCAGTCCGATGGAGGACCGTGCTCGGGCGTGTTCCCCCACGAGATCGTTGCACTTTGAAACAGCGCCGTCTTGCGCCCCTGGCGACGAAGCCAGGCTGCGCCAGGAACGCACCGCATTTGACGTTACGATATGCAACACTGCCCTCCGTCCGAGGCGACAAGTGCTGCAATATGCAACGCCTACCCTGGCTCTTTCCAAAAATTTTACAAAAAACACTGTTATTTCATCATATTGAAACTATGTGAATTCTGGCGCGAACCTTGCTTTCTCAGAATGTTCACGTTTGAAACATGCCGGCGGGCTGGTTGCTCAAAGAATCACTGAAAAGGTCCATCGGCCGCCGCCACTGGCAAACGCATTTCGAGACGGTGGGTGCAGCAGACCCGCATGCTGCAGGGCCAATCGAAATTTAAGCTGCGGCAGCAATCAGGGCGCCTGTTCTGGAATGTAAAGAGGGGATCATGCCAACACTTGCGCTGAAAGTCGTTCCGTTCCTCGGTTGGTTCAAGAACTACTCGTCTGAGCACCTGAAAATGGACTTCATGGCCGGCCTGACCGTGGCCCTGGTGCTCATTCCGCAGAGTATGGCCTATGCCCAATTAGCCGGGCTGCCCCCGTACTACGGCCTGTATGCTTCGTTCCTGCCGCCGCTTATCGCCGCCTTGTTCGGTTCCAGCCGACAGCTGGCCACAGGGCCGGTGGCCGTTGTTTCCCTCATGACCGCCGCCAGCCTTGAACCATTGGCGACCGCCGGCAGCGAAAGTTTCATCGCCTACGCCGTGCTCCTGGCCCTGGTGGTCGGCGTTTTCCAACTCTGCCTGGGCCTTTTGCGTCTGGGTCTGGTGGTCAACTTCCTCTCGCACCCGGTGGTGTCCGGGTTCACCAACGCCGCAGCCATCATCATCGCCACCAGCCAGCTTTCCAAAATGTTCGGCGTGTCCGTGGACAATGCCGAACACCACTACCAGACCATTATGCGGGTGTTCTCGGCGGCCATGCACTACACGCACTGGCCAACGCTCGCCCTTGGGGTGTTTGCCTTTGCCGTAATGTTTCTGCTCAAACGCTATGCGCCACGGGTCCCCAATGTGCTTGTCGCCGTGGCCCTGACCACGGTTTTTGCCTGGGTCACCGGGTTTGAGCACAATGTCGTCATTGACGTCCAGAGTATCGCCGATCCCCAGGCCCAGGCCGATACGGCCCAGTACAATGCCGCCATTGAGGCCCAGGCCACCTTGGCCAGGACACGCACAGCCCTGACCGCGACGATAGAAAAGGCCAAGGCCCAGGATGAACGCTTCACCGCCGTGGACGGCGAACATGAACTGAGCCGCATCATCCTGGAAATGGACATCGCCCAGGACACGGCCAGACAAGCCAAGGGACGATTGCGGGCCATGCTCTTTGAGGGCGTGCCGGGACCGGAGGGGAAAACAACCTTTTATCCACTTGGCATGACGCCGCCAGACGCCCAGACCGACGGTCGCACGTGGCGCATCAAGGTTGGCAACAAAGCCCTGGATCAGGCGAGCCTGACCATGGTCGGGGGCGGCAGCGTGGTTGGCGCCGTGCCGGCCGGCCTGCCGAGTCTCGCTATCCCGAAGATGGACCTCGCGGTCATGCTCCAACTGCTGCCCTATGCCGCCATTATCGCCTTGCTTGGTTTTATGGAGGCCATTTCCATTGCCAAGGCCATCGCCGGCAAGACCGGCCAGAGCCTTGATCCGAACCAGGAACTCATCGGCCAGGGGCTGGCTAATATACTCGGCGCGTTTAGCCACAGCTACCCCACGTCCGGTTCCTTCTCCCGCTCGGCCGTCAATCTGCAAGCCGGAGCAAAAACCGGATTTTCCAGCGTGTTCACTACCGGCGTGGTCGTCGTGTCCCTGCTCTTTTTCACGCCGCTTTTGTACCATCTGCCCCAGTGCACCCTGGCGGCCGTCATCATGATGGCGGTCATCGGGCTTATCCACCCCTCGAGCTTCGTGCATGCCTGGAAGGTTGCCTGGTATGACGGAGCCATCTCCATCATCAGCTTCGGGGCCACCCTGGCCTTCGCCCCCCACCTCGACAAGGGCATCATGATCGGCGTGGCCCTGTCCCTTGGGGTCTTTTTGTACCGGAATATGCGCCCCATGGTCAGTTCCCTGGCCCGGACCGAGAAAGGCGAACTGCGCGACGCCACCCTCTACGGCCTGGCCCTGTGCCCGCACGTCGATGTCGTCCGCTTCAATGGACCGCTTTTTTTCGCCAATGCCAGTTTCCTGGATGAATCCATCACCTCCCGTCTGCAATCGAAGAAAAAGCTCAAGCACATCATCATGGTGGCCAAGGGCATCAACGATATGGACGCCTCCGGAGAAGAAGCACTGTCCCTGGTCATTGACCGTTGCCGCAGCCGGGGCGTCGATATCTCCCTGTCCGGCGTCAACGATACGGTCATGGCCATTATGAGCCGCAGCGGCCTGTTAAACAAACTCGGCCTGGACCATATCTATGCAACCGTCGAAAAGGCCATCTGCAGCGTCCATGACAACACCCACCAGGACAGTACCGAGGCCCGCTGCCCATTGACCACGGCCTGTCGCCTGAACACGCCGCCCACGGGTCCGGTCCGGCGGCCCAGACTCCGCGCCTTTTCCGTGGGCTAGGATTGCGTTCGCCAGATTCGTTTCGGTACATACACGGGACGGCACTCGGGAAGAGACATCGTTGGCTCAAAACCAACAGGCATGCCGGCCTCCGTATCAGCCAAAGGCCAAGGCCCGGTGGAGGCCCCCCTCCAGGCCCTGGCCTTTGGACCGACAAGGCGCGATGCCCGGGATGCAGGACGTAGTCGTGCCGGCCCGTATCCCTTCTGTGGCAGCGTATCCGACGCTCTTGGACCAGAGAACTCCCTGGCGCTTTTCCCCCACCTGCATGCAACGTTCCTGGTCCTATTCCACACCAGCGCCCGTGGCGAAGTCGGCGGCGTCTTCGTCCATTCCCCATTCATTGAGACCACAACCGGTCTTTCGGGGGATGAGGTGTCCACTCCGTATTCCCTGACGGCGTCGCAGGGAGTCTCCTCCACGTGGAGGTGCACCCCTTGAAGAAGCCGTGCCAAAAGACCAAGAAAGGACTATCATTCCGGCCACGACCGGCCATTCGCCTTCTCCCGAGCCGACCTTGCCCGACTGCAGCCTGCCCGGCTGATTCGGCCGGCCGGAACGGCAGACAAACTTTCGTTGTCATGCCAGCGCAGACGCCATATTAAACAGTACGTCTGGCCCGCCCGGAGAGGGAACTCCCAGGCCGGCATGTGTTGTCAACAATGGATCGAGGGGAGCAGGCCCAAGGCGTGCGACCCGAAGAAAGGATAGCGACAGGTATGAAGAGCAGAGCAGAAACATGGCGGCGCGTCGTTCCGATGTATTTCATGCACAGTCTGGCAAGGTTTTCTGTCGCACTGGTATTCGCGGCATTCCTCTCTCCCGCCCTGGCCGCCCTGGCCGCGGCAGGACCGTTCACCTTTGAAAATGTTGTGCAGGAAGCCCAGAAACTGGCCACGGTTCCTTTCCAGGCCCCGCCTCCCATACCGGAAGCGCTGCGCAAGCTTGATTACGACACCTGGCGGAAAATACGTTTCAGACCAGACACCCGCTTTTTTGCAAAAAAGAACTCGCCCTATGAGCTGCAATTTTTCCATCCAGGATTTCTCTACGACCGTACAGTCAAACTGCATAGCATTGACGGAGACAAGGTCGAGCCTTTGGTTGTGACCAAGGCCATGTTCGATTACAGTCAGGTCAAAGACCTTGCGGATCAGCTGCCAACGGACATCGGGGCTGCCGGCTTCCGTATCCATAGCGCCATCAATACCAAGTCGTATCTGGATGAGTTCACCGTGTTCCTGGGCGCGTCCTATTTTCGGGCCGTGGCCAAGGGGCAGGCCTACGGCCTGTCGGCCCGGGGCCTGGCCATCAATACGGCTGAACCTGAGGGCGAAGAATTTCCCTGGTTTCGCGAGTTCTGGATTGTCAAACCCACCCCTGCCAACGCCGCCAAGGGGCTGACCATCTATGCCCTCCTGGACAGCGACAGTCTGACCGGGGCCTACGCCTTCACGATCGCCCCTGGCCGTGAAACCGTCATGGACGTCACCTCCCGCATTTTCCCGCGCACCCCGATCAAAAAACTCGGCATCGCGCCGCTGACCAGCATGTTCCTCTACGGTGAAAACTCCCTGCCGGGCAGTCGCATGGACTGGCGTCCCGAGGTGCATGACTCCGACGGCTTGCTCGTGCATTTCGGCAATGGGGAATGGCTCTGGCGACCGGCCCAGAACCCCGCCACCCTCCTGGTCAACGGCTTCGAGGCGGACAGCCTCAAGGGTTTTGGCCTGTTGCAACGCGACACGGAGTTTAACAACTACCAGGACACGGAAGCGCGGTATGAAAAACGCCCAAGCCTTTGGATCGAGCCGCGCGGCGACTGGGGGCCGGGGCGGGTGGAGATGGTGTTGATCCCGTCTGATCAGGAGATCCACGACAATGTGGTGGCCTATTTCAGTCCCAAGGCGACGGTCGCGCCTGGAACGCCGCTGCGCTTCGATTACCGCATGCGCTGGCTTGAAGCGCCGGCCGGCTTGCCGCCCGGGGTCCGAGCCACGGCCACCCGCTCGTCCCAGCCGGACAAGGACAGCCGCTTTTTCGTTGTCGATTTCCAGGGCGACAAGCTGCCCGCGCTTAAACCCGATGCCAAGGCCGAAGCGGTGGTCAGTGTCGGGCCGGGAGCCAAGCTGCTGTCGCAACAGTGCTTTAGAAATCCCGTCACCGGCGGTTTCCGCCTGACCTTTGCCATCGCTTTCGAGGGCGGCTCCACCTTGCAGGGCATCCTGCCGGAAAAGCGCGCCCCCATTGAATTGCGGGCCTTTTTGAAATTCGACGATAAAAGCGTCAGTGAGACCTGGAGCTACGCCGTAACGCCGGGGAAATCATGAGCCAGGACACTGCGACGTCAAGCGACGCCCGTCGCGCCGGGGGCTGGCTCGACGGGGTCGGGGCGCGGGTCATGGCCTATCTGCGCCGCTTGCCCCTGCCGGAACCGGCGCGCCTGGAGACGGCGCTGGAAAGCCTTGACCGGCTCCCTCCCGACGTCGGCGCTCCCGAGGCAACCCGGCTGGCCATGACCGATCTGATGGCGCGTCTTAACACCCCCCGGCCCGATCCTGACCTTCGCCCGACACCGCCGCTTTGCCGCACGCCCATGGCCCCGGAAAGCATGGGGCTGCGGGTTTGGCGCAAGGCAGTGGCCAAGGCCGTGGGCACGCCCCCGCCGGAAGAGGGACACCCGCCCAAAAGCTCGACCGCGCCGGACACGCTGCCCGAGCAGACCTGGAGCACCGTGGCCGGCCGTCGCCGCATGGTGTTGGCCGTGCTCATCTTCGCGCCAACCGCCTTTGCCGTCCTGCGCATGGCCTCGGTCCTGCCCCACGAGGGCGGCACGGCGCTGGAAAAAGTCCTGCTGGTGGTCTTTGCCATGCTCTTTGCCTGGATCTCCGTCGGCTTCTGGACGGCCATGGTCGGTTTTTGCACCTTGATCCGGCGCTTTGACCGCTTTGCCGTCACCCGGCCCCAGGCCTCGGACGCCCCGGCCCGGGCCGACGTGCGCACGGCCATCGTCTTTCCGGTGTACGGCGAGGACATGGACCGGGTCACGGCCGGCATCGAAGCCGTCTACCGCTCCCTGGCCCGCGACGCCGGCATCGACCGGTACGATTTCTTCATTTTAAGCGACACCCGGGACCCGGAAGCCTGGGCCGAAGAAGAGGCGGCCTGGGCCGGCCTGCGGGACCGTCTGGACGGGCGGGACCGCATTTTTTATCGCCGCCGCCGGGTCAACACCAAGATGAAAAGCGGCAATATCGCGGACTTTTGCCGCCGCTTCGGAGCCAACTACGTCTATATGCTGGTCATGGACGCCGACAGCGTCATGAGCGGCGAAACCATCGCCCGCATGGTGGCCGTCATGGAGGCCAGACGGGAGGTGGGCATTCTGCAGTCCGTCCCGGCCATTGTCGGACGCGAGACCTTTCTGGCCAGATTGCAGCAGTTCGCCAGCCACCTCTACGGCCCCATGTTCTCTGCCGGCCTGAGTTATTGGCTGCTCGGCGACGCCCAGTTCTGGGGGCATAACGCGCTCATTCGCATCAAGCCCTTCATGCGCCACTGCGCCCTGCCCCGGTTGTCCGGCAAGCCGCCCCTGGGCGGTGAAATCTCCAGCCACGATTTCGTCGAGACCGCGCTCATGCGCCGGGCCGGCTGGAGCGTCTGGCTGGCCTACGACCTGCCTGGGAGCTACGAGGAAGCGCCGCCGAACCTCCTGGCCGAACTGGCCCGGGACCGGCGCTGGTGCAAGGGCAACATGCAGCATCTGCGGCTGGTCTTCACCCGGGGCTTCATTCCTGTCCACCGGGCCTTGTTTCTAAACGGCGTCATGGCCTACGGCTCGGCCCTGCTCTGGTTCCTGTTTCTGGCCGTGTCCACGGCCGAGGCCATCATCGAGTCCCTGACCCCGCCCACGTATTTCCCGCCGACGCGCACACTGTTTCCCGAGTGGCCGATCTGGGAACCGTGGTGGGCCTTGAGCCTGCTGGCCACGACCGGCGTGCTGCTCTTTCTGCCCAAGATTTTTGCCGCTTTCCTGGTTCTGGTTAAAGGCCGCCGCCGGCTTTTCGGCGGTTTCTGGCGGCTGGCAATCAGCATGGTCATCGAGGTGTTTGTCTCGTCGCTGCTGGCTCCGGTGCGCATGCTTTTTCACAGCAAATTCGTCAGCATCACCCTGCTTGGCCGGGAGACCGGCTGGGGGCGGCAAGTGCGCGACGACCGCTCCACCCCCTGGTCCGAGGCGGTGCGCTTCCATCTTGGCGGCACGTTGCTGGCCGGCCTGTGGGCCGGGACGCTTTTTCTGTACAACCGGGAATTCTTCTGGTGGGTGTGCCCCATTTTCGGGCCGCTGCTCCTGGCCATTCCCTTGTCCGTGGCCACCAGCCTGCCCGGCCTTGGCCGGTGGCTCAAGTCCCTCGGGCTGCTGCTGATTCCCGAAGAGGTGGACACGCCGCGCGAACTCTCGGAAATGGCGGCTTTCCACGAACAAAACGCGAAGGCCCCCCGGCCGTTGTCCATATCCCGGGAGCACGGCGTGGCCCTGGCCGTGGTCGATCCGACGGCTTGCTGCCGACGGCTCGGACTGCTCAGCCGCCCCTCCCGGGCCGGACGGGGAGACGCGGCCGCGCGCCAGGAACTTGTGGACAAGGCTGTGCGGTTTGGTCCCGGAGGCCTCACCCGGGCCGAAAAATCAGCCCTGTTGGAAGACCCCGCCGCCCTGACCGCCGCGCACCGAGCGGTCTGGCTGCTGCCCGAGGAAACCTTGCGCCAGCGCTGGTTTGCGGCCTGGCACTGAGTCGACGCCCGACGCTGGGACCGGTCTCCGCAGCCGGTCCCGGCGGCAGCGGGACAAAGCGCCCGTCACATCGCCAGCCAACCAGCCGCCAGTCCAGCCGATAACTCAACCGGGCCGTCCGGCGGCAGCCTCGGCCTGTCCGGACAGACGTTCGGGAATGCGCCACTGCCGCAGCAGCCCTGCCGCTGCCGGCGGGACCAGATGCTCCCACGGCTCGCCCGCCCCCATCCGGCGACGCACCTCGGTCGCGCTTAATCCCTTGTCTTCGGGCGGGACCTCCCACAACACGTGGGTATGCAGCGTCAAGCTCTCGAAGTACTTGAGCTTGCGCCGCCCCCACTCGTCGTAGATGCTCACCAGAAACAGGGCATCAAGCGGGACATAATGCCGGTACAATTCCGGGAGATTGATGGGGAAAGGCACAACGAAAAATTCCTGCGGTGAAAGGCCGGCCTCGGCCAGGACCGCATGCAGCAGTTGCGCCCGCTCGAAATAGGTCAACGGATTGGAGCTCTCCAGGCTGCGCAACGGGTCGGCCGGATCATGCCGGGTGTGGCTCGGGTCGGGGTTGGTGACGCCGATCACCAGCCGGTCGCACAGGGCCTTGCCCGCCAGCAGGTACCGCAAATGATCATTGTGGAGCACCTGGAACCGGCCATGGATCACGGCCTGGGGCACGTTAGGCATCACCACCTCCCCCTTCTCCAGTTTTTGGCGGCGGCAGGACAAACGGCGCATACGGTCCGGGCCAATAGGGACGATCCTCAGGCGTATCCATGATCCCCTCAAGCTTGGACAACTCAAGGGCGTTGAGCACGAGCAGCATAAGCTCCGGCCCACGGACCTGGCCCAGGCAGCCGGCAGCGGCCGAGACTTCGTCAAAAAAGGCCACGCCGTCCCTGCGCTGGCCGCGACCGCGCAAAACCAAAGGCACGGCCTCTCCCGAGTGAATAAGCGGCCCGCCGCTTGGCGTGGAGTGATCTGCAGTGACCAGCACCAGCAACTCCGGGTCATCCCACAGCGGCCGCAATCCTTCGGCCAGCCCCTGGTCCAGCGACGCGATGACCGCTTGCTTGCGAAGCGGGTCCTTGCGATGGGCCGCCTCGTCCGGGGCCTTGGTATGCACGTGGATGACGTCGAAGTCCTGCAAAGCCTGACGCGCCAGTCCCAGACGTTCGGCCAGGTCCCGGCCGGGATCGGCCGTGTCGGATACGGGTATGGGGTGCAGCCCCAGCAGCCGGGCCAGGCCATGAAACATGGCCCCGGATGCGATGGATGCGCCGCGCAGTCCAAAACGCTCGGCAAAGGCAACGATAGGCCGCAGCCGTCCTGCCCGCTGGGTCACCATGGCGTTGACGACAGGCAGATTCTGCCGTTGCCGCCGATCATTGAGGGGATGGACGGCCAGCCGGCGATGCACCCAGCCAAGATAGTGCGTCAGGGCCAGGGCCGTGCGCTTTGCCCGAAGCAGTTCCTCCGGGTCGGCGGCGGCCGTGGCCAGGGGAAGAATCTGCGAGGCAAAGACGCCGTCGCGCATGGGGTTGGAATCGGTTACAAGCGGGGAGACGTCGCCGGTCAGCGTCAAGACGCCAAAAAGCCCTTGGGTGGGATGGAATCGAATGGCAACGCCCTGAGCCTCAAAGACGCCCACGGCCGCCAGCAAAGCGGCAACCTCCGCCGCTGCCACAGGTCCGGCCTTGTCCCGCAGGATACGCAGCCGTCCGGCATCATCGGCCGCCGACACGAAATGCGCCAGGACCGCCATCTGATCAGGCTTGAGATCGACGCCGGCCCCCAAGGCCTCAATGGCCCCCCGACCTGGAAACGCCGCAGCAGGATAGCCGAACATGGCGAAATGGGCGTTTTCACTGGGCAAGGCTTGCCCAAGCAGGCCGGCGTGAAACAGGCCGTTGGCCCCTTCGCGGGCCAGGCGGTCCAGGGTCGGCGTCCAGGCGGCCTGGAGCGGCGTCTTCCCCCCAAAAACCTCGTAGCTGCGGTCACCCAGACCGTCCAGCACAATAAGGAGACATTTCCTGGACATACGTACCTGTGGATGGCGGTTCCATAGACTGCTTCTATCGCATGCAAGGCGTTACATCAGGAAACGATATTTGTCACATTCGGGTATTTGCTCTAAAGAAGCCGCATGCTCTTCGATATCCATGTGCACACGGATCGCTCCTCATGCAGCCAGCTCCCACTCTCTGATATCCTCAAACACTCCAGGCGTCGAGGCCTGGACGGCGTCTGCATCACCGACCATGAAACCATGAATGCTGTTCATGGTCTCCATGAAGGCATGCAACCTGACGGTCTGTGCGTGATTGTGGGCATGGAATATACCACGCCTCAGGGCGACTTTCTTGTTTTTGGACCATTTGCCAGTCTCCCCTTCGGTCTTCATGCCGAGGAGATGTTGCCGCTGGTCGATGCGGCCGGCGGCGTCGCCGTTGCCGCCCATCCCTTTCGGCCAGGACGTGCTGTCCAGGAGCATATTTTGAGTTCCCCTGACTGCCGGCTGGTCGAGGCGATCAACGGCCGCAACCCGGCCACAGCCAACGAACAGGCCCTGGCCCTGGTCCAACGCCGCAATCTCGTGGCTCTGGGGGGAAGCGATGCCCACAGCCTCGCCGAACTGGGGAAAGTGGCTACCCGCCTCCGCGCCCCTGTGCGCTGCCGCGAGGACTTCGTTTCGGCCCTGCGCCTGGGGCTGTGCGAACCACACCGCATGCCCACGGCTGTAACCTCCAGCCTCTTGGAGCGCCGCCCTCCGCCTGCGGCGCCATATTCACAACCTCCCTGCGTTTCCGAAGAATTCCTGCCCCGGTAAACATGACCGGCAAACCGCTTGGAGGCGGGGCTTTCCAGGCCGTCCCGCGGCCTCACCACCCTCTTCTGCCACCTTCAGGAATTGCCGCTCTGCTTCGCAGGAAGCCACCCCCTTAAGTCATTCTCTCCAGGCAGCTGACACCAGAGACGGTGCTGTGCAGATGCGACTCATCCAGCCTGCCCCGCCTGGCCGTCAGACAATCACCCGGGGCTGCCTTGCGATGCCTTCTCCCCTGGAGCTCATGCTCATACCGCCGAATTCATTCCAACCATCACTCTGTTAATGACGGTTTGCAACTCGGCCAAGGCGACCGGCTTTGCGACGTAGTCGTCCATCCCGGCAGCCAGGAATTTCTCTCTATCGCCCGTCATAGAATAGGCCGTCATGGCGATGATCGGGATGTTTGCCTTATCCTGGCCGGCCTTCCCTTCCCGAATCGCTCTGGTAGCCGCCACACCATCCATGCCGGGCATCTGAATATCCATGAGAATCAGGTCGAATTCCTGGTCTCTAAGACGCATGATGGCTCCATGACCATCCACAGCCGTGGCGACGATGTAACCCGACTTCTCAAGCAACCGCTGGCCGGCCATCAAATTCACCGCATCGTCTTCTGCGAAAAGTATGCGTAACGGCCGGTCCTTTCGGAGGCTCTCCGCTTGCTCGGCCTGTTCCTCATGACTGTGCAGAGAGTCAGTCAGTTTGAACGGCAGGGAGCAGTACACTGTCGTGCCCAGACCTTCACCACTGTCGATAGCCATTTCTCCGTGCATCATGCGGAGCAGTTTTTGAACAATGGAAAGCCCTAATCCGGCCCCCTGGAAACGGCGAGTGTAGGAATCCTCGGCCTGGGTGAAAGGTTGGAAAACAATCCGGAGCAAGTCGTCCGCAATGCCTATTCCAGTGTCCTGAACAACGAAAAGGACGCGCAATAAGCCATTTTGCAAACCGAGAGGCGTCGCATCAACCCGCACGCTGCCCGTATCCGTAAATTTTATGGCGTTTCCAACCAAGTTAAAAAGGATCTGTTGGAGACGTGACTTGTCCCCGATAAGGTGCGACGGCATACGCTCATCAATGAAAAAATCCAGTCCAACCCCTTTCTCGCCTGCCTCCATGGCAAAAAGATCAACAATGAGATCCCGCTGGACTGCTATCTCAAACACCTCTTCATGGATGGCCATTTTCCCCGCCTCGATCCTGGACAGGTCGAGGATGTCCGACAAAAGACGCGTGAGACGCTGGGAGGATTTCATTGCTGCGAGGAGGTACTCTTGTTGTTCGCCGTCAAGCGGGGTGCTTCCCATCAGTTGAAGCATGCCGAGAATGCCGTTGAGCGGCGTGCGGATCTCATGGCTCATGTTGGCCAGGAATTCAGACTTGGCTTTGCTGGCTGTCTCGGCGGAGTCTTTCGCCTTGAGGAGTTCTTCCAGAGCGCGCATCCTGTACACGGCCAAAGCAAAAAGGTTGGCAAAGACTGTAACGGCAGCCGAATCATCCTCTGTGTAGTCCCGTTTCGAATTGGCCAAGACGATTTCGCCGAAAAGTTCCCCTCGATAAACAGCCGGCACAGCCATGATCCGCTCAATGGGCATATGCCCGGGCGGCACAACAAAACCAGTCAGGCGGCTGTCTGGGGCGTTGGCGCAAAACGGCTGCCCGCGATACAAAGCGGCCCCCCGGAATACAGCAAACCTGCCTGGATCGTTGGGAAAACAGATTCCCGAATCTGGTTTGACAAGGCACTGTTCCGCTTGTCGCGGATCGGGACGCATGG
The DNA here is from genome assembly GCF_000801335.2 of Desulfovibrio sp. TomC. NCBI lineage: Bacteria > Pseudomonadati > Thermodesulfobacteriota > Desulfovibrionia > Desulfovibrionales > Desulfovibrionaceae > Desulfovibrio > Desulfovibrio sp. TomC. The sequence goes on along the minus strand of NZ_JSEH01000015.1, from coordinate 23,330 downwards.
GGGCAGCATTTTCCTGCGTCTTTGGATCAATGGACGAGACGAATCCGTAGGCGCTTTCGGTGATCTTCAAAGCACACCGGTAAACAACCTCAGCGATGTCCTCAATCGAGGATTCTGGCCGGGTGAGGGCACTGGCGATGTCCGCCTGGGCTTTGTTGACGGCGGATGTGCGTTGGAGATGCGCCTCGGCCCGCTTGCGCTGGGCAACTTCCTTTTCCAGTTCTTGGTTTCGGGCGGCAAGTTCCTTTGTCCGGACAGCGACTTCATTCTCCAGCGTTTGCCCGCGGTCCTGAAGTTGCTGCTGCTGCTCCAGACGTTCCAACAGCAGCGCGAGCAGGCTCACGGCGTTGCCCAGCAGCTTTCGCTTCTGGGAAGGGAGGGCGTCGAGCTCCCCTTTGATCAGGAAGCCGCCATAATTGTTCTTCAAGGTGTCCAGACTCAGGACCGTTGGTTGGTCCGGGGGCGCGGTCTCGACATAGGACAAAGAAAGCGTAGGCCAAAGCGCGCTTGCAGCTTCTGCAAAGACCCTGATGACCAGCTTCCTGTCTGAGAATTGCGACAGGTTGAGCAGGAGCAGAAACAGATCGTGCGCGACGTCCTGTTGATCAGCCACGTCGGAGGAACTCAGGGGCATTTTTCGCAAGCCAGATGTCTGGATCCTGGAAGAAAGGATTTTCGGTGACCACGCCTTGGCTGATAGTATAGGGATGCGTTTGCAGGACCTGCAGAATCGTCTTGCCATCAAATTTTGTCACATTGTACAGACAAATACTGATCCATGGTTTTTCCGCAATAAAGTAATTGAGCCTCGATTCGTAAGCCATAAGATGGTCCACTCCGGGAATGGCTTCAAGCGCCCAGACCATCTCCGCTGCGGTCCGAACATTTCGTTTCCCGTTTCTTTGGCTTTTCTCAAAAACATCATTTAATGCATCCTCCATGTCCCAAGGAGAGAATGTTCCGTCCGGGTAGTATATATCCTTGGCAGAATGAATCTTCATCGTATTCTGGTCAGCTAGATATTGTTCACACAAGGGGCAATGTTTCGAAAACTCGTGCCTGAAATCTTCAATTGTTCGCTCAGCCGGGACGTAACACTGAAGATCCCCTGCTTGCGCTCCATGGGCCAGAAATCCCATGATAATTTCGTCTCGCTCGGCTTCCGTTTCGTAGAGGCCGCAGAAATGGGTTCCCCAGTTGCAAGTATAATTTCCAAATCCAAGCGCCAATGGCGGCTGATTTGTCGTTGTGATGTGCATTGTCGTCCTCCTGGTCGCCACAACAATCTGGACCTCTTCTGGGCCTATGCGGTGACGCTGGCGAGCATAGCTGGGCGAAAACGAATAGACACCCCAGCCTGGCCCTGTGCCTAATATGGAGCATATCAGACTCGCAATCAATACATTAGCGACAAAGTCGGTGCGGTTGGCGCAGAAAGAGGCCGATGGCGCAGCGGCAGCCCTTCAAGGGAAGTGCTGCATCGAGGTTTTTTGACACTATTTTGAATAATTATGTGGCATCCTATGCCAATCCTCCAAAGAACTGACGGAGAACATACGCGAGCCAACTTCCCAAAATCCCGGCATCCCAACACGCTGGCAGCCAAAGGCAAGGGCACTGCCTGATCCGCGACCAACAAAAAAATAAAGACTTTCATTTCGGCCCCGCACGAGTGCACCCGAAACCAGAAAATTCCTTATGAAGCCCTTTCCTGACTGTGTTGGACAATCGCTTTCCACCGACCAGAGAAATCGTACTCCCCTGATCCAGAGGCATTCTCCATAAATCTCGTCCCGTTGCGGAACAGGCCGCGCAACCGGCCTATTCGTGCGAGTTAATAATTACAAGTTCCAAGCCAACTACCCGCAATTACGAACAAACATCAACGCAGTGTCACATTGCCTCCGTTTTTGTCCAAGGGATATACTCTCTTGGATACTCATCGGGGCCGGACAGAGTTGTTGCGGCCCGGAGAAACGCCCCGAGCCGGGGAGCAGTCTGCCGCACCCTACCGCGCAACACGTCCGACACGAAAGGAAGTATGCCATGCACCGCCCTGCCCCTCCTTGTCTCCGTCTGATCCTGATCTTGCTCCTGCTTTGTTGCCTGGCTGTCGCACCTGCAGCGGCTGCAACCTTCACGGATATGTCCGGGCAGACCGTGACGACACCTGACTTTCCCAAACGGGTCTATGCGCTTTCCCCGCCGGATGCGTTGCTCGTCTACGCCCTTGATCCCTGTCTGCTGGTGGGCTGGAATTACCCCCAGACCAAGACGGCCCGGGACTGGTTTGCCCCGTGCGCCCGTGATCTGCCGGTGCTTGGCGGTTTTTTCGGCCAGGGTATGACGCCCAACAAGGAGGCGTTGCTCAAGGCTGCGCCGGATTGCGTCATCAGCGGGTCCATGGCCAAGGGCAATGAAGATTTCGAAGCGTTTTTTACGACCATGCGCATTCCGGTCGTGCACATTGAGAGTGAATCGCTTGCGGCCTACCCCAAGGCCCTGCGCCTCTTGGGCGAAGTGTTTGACAAAAAGGACCGGGGGGAGGCGCTCGCCGCCTATGCCGAGCGGACCCTGGCCGACATTGACAAAGGCGTGGCTTCCATTCCCGAGGACAAACGCCTGACCGTCTACTATGCCGAAGGCGGCGACGGGCTTTACACAGACGGCCGGGGGTCCTTTCACACCCTGGTCCTGGAACTGGCCGGCGGCCGCAATGTCCACCCGGCCCCCCAGACCCGGCGGTACGGCATGGACAAGGTCACCATGGAAACCGTGCTCAGCTACGCGCCCCAGGTTATCCTGGCCCAGGACGCCAAGTGCCGCGACATGATCCTGACCTCTCCCCTTTGGGCCGCGGTCCCGGCGGTGCAACAAGGCCGGGTGCTCAATATCCCCGATCTGCCGCTGAACTGGTTTGACCGTCCGCCATCCTTCATGCGCCTGTTGGGTGTGAAATGGCTGGCCAACGCCCTGTACCCTGAGGTGTTCCCCTATGACATGGTCCGGGAGACCCGGGATTTCTTCAAGCTCTTCTGGAACGAAGACGTGACCGAAGCCCAAGCCCGGGAGTTTTTGGGGCAAAAGGACGCCGGCAAGCCGTGAGGTCCGACCACTCCGAGGTTTCCCATCCGGCAGCCAGGGTGTTCGTGACCCCCTGGCTGCTGGGCATCGTCTTGCTGGCGGCAACCGTCTGGTCGCTGACGGCCGGCAACTATCCCATCGCCCTAGCCGATCAGTGGCGCGCCCTGCTCCACGCGCTGGGCAGGGTGACGCCCCCCGAGGATACGCGACTGGGCTTGGTTAGGATCGTGCTCTTCGACATCCGCGCCCCACGCCTTATGGCCGCGATTCTGGTCGGCGCGGCCCTTTCCACCTCAGGCGCGGCCTTCCAGTCCATGTTCGTCAATCCCCTGGTCTCGCCGGGGCTGCTTGGCGTCCTGGCCGGCGCATCCTTTGGCGCGGCCCTGGGCATGCTGGCGAAAGGTTCCTGGCTGGCCATCCAGGGCTGCGCCTTTGGCGGGGGGCTTGTCGCTGTGGGGCTGGCCTTGACGCTGGCCCGCGTATGCCAGGGCGACCGCTTGTTGTTGCTCATCCTGGGCGGCGTCATCAGCACAGCCCTGTTCACAGCCCTGCTCTCGGCGGTCAAATATGTGGCCGATCCGACTGACCAACTCCCGGCCATCACCTATTGGTTGATGGGCGGCCTGTCCCGGGCCGATGCCGGGACGGTCGGCCGGGCCGCTCCGATCTTTTGCCTCGGCATGGCCGGACTGTTTCTCATGTCCCGCCAGCTCGACCTGCTGAGCCTTGGCGACGAGGAAGCCAAAAGCCTGGGGCTCAACGTCGGCCGGGTCCGGCTGGGACTCATCGCCGTCTCCACGATCCTTTGCGCCGCCACCGTCTCCATCGCCGGACTGGTCGGCTGGGTGGGGCTTATCATCCCCCACGCCGGACGCATGCTGGTCGGCCCGAGCAACCGGGCGCTGTTGCCCACTGCCGCCCTGCTTGGCGGGATCTACCTGTTGCTGGTGGACGATGTGTCCCGTCTGGCCTTTGGCGTGGAAATCCCCCTGGGCATCCTGACCGCCCTGGTCGGCATCCCGTTTTTTCCGCTTGTTTTGCGAAACGCCCGGAAGTCCTGGGGGTAATATGTCTGTGTTTGCGGCCGAAGACCTGGCCTTTGCCTACAACGGCACGCCCGTTCTGCGCCGGGTCTCGTTTCAGCTAGGGGCGGGAGAACTTGTCTGTCTGTTGGGACCAAACGGCTGCGGCAAGACCACCCTCTTGCGGCTCATGCTCGGGCTGCTTACCCCGGCCGCTGGCCGTTTGCTAGTTTCCGGCCGCGTGGCCCATGCCCTGTCCAGACCGGAGATGGCCCGGCGAGTGGCCTACGTGCCCCAGTTGCATCATATCCCCTTTGCCTACACCGCCTTGGAAATGGTGTTGATGGGCCGGGCCGTCGGCGCTTCGGTTTTCGGACGTCCCGCCCAAAAGGACCGGGACATCGCCCAGGCGGCGCTGGAGCGATTCTCCATCGGGCATCTGGCCCATATTCCCGTCACGCGCTTAAGCGGCGGCCAGCGGCAACTGACCATGCTGGCTAGGGCTCTGGCCCAGCAGGCCGAGGCCCTGGTGCTCGACGAACCCATAACCGGCCTGGATTTCGGGCATCAGGCAAAATTTCTGGCCATCCTCCAGGAGTTGTGCGCCGAGGGGCATACCTGCGTCATGACCACCCACTGCCCAGACCACGCCCTGTGGGTGGCGGACCACGTGCTGTTGCTGCGCGAGGGACAGGTGGTCGCCGACGGCGCGCCCCGTGCGGTCGTTACGCGCGACAACTTAAGCCGCCTCTACGATGCGGATATCTCGGTATTTTCCATGAATGAAACCATCCGGGTCTGCATTCCCGATCGTATCGGCCGCAGCGGGCCGGATCGGACTTCCTCCCAGGACGTGGCCCGGCCAATCAACCACGAAGCCCGACGCCCCCAATAGGAGCAGCCGTATGGACAAAACGGACACGGACAAGGATTTTTACCGCTACACTGCTTCCCACCGGTTTGCCGCCATGTATCCCCTGCTTGCCCGGCAGATTGTAGACGATTGCGGCATCCGAAACGGGCTGTGCCTGGATGTCGGCACTGGCGGCGCTGCGGTGCTGATCGAACTGGCCAAGATCACCGACTGCGCCATGCTCGGCCTGGACGCCGCGCCGGACGTCCTTACCATGGCCCGGGAAAATGTTGTGCACCATGGCTTGGCCCCGGAGCGGTTCCGCTTTCTGGAGGCCGACGTCACGGCCATGCCGGTGGAGAACGCAACGGTGGACCTGCTGGTCAGTCGGGGCTCGATCCCGTTTTGGCCGGACCATGTGGCCGCATTTCGGGAAATCCTCCGCGTACTGGCTCCGGGCGGCTACGGGCTTATCGGCTGTGGTTTCAGCCACTACCAAACGCTTGAAGAGGTCCGGGCCATGCGCCCCAAGTGGACAGGGGAAGGCCAGGCAGACACGCGAAACGCCTGGAAAGAGGAGGGATACCTCGACACGGTGCTGGCCAAGGCCCAGGTGCCCCAGGCCACGGTGTTGGCCGATCCCTACGGCGTGTGGGTGCAAATTCGTAAGCCCGTCTCAGCCGAGACGGCGATCCGATAGGTGGTTGCCATGCTGTGTCCCATTTGTGAGCGAAGTTGCCACGTTCCGGCCGGAGCCAACGGCGCCTGCGGCCGCTACGCCAATATCGGGGAGGCCATGGTCGAACGCTTCCCCGACCGTTATCTGGTCGCCAGCCCCATCTCCGTGGAAACCATCCCGCTGCTCCATTTCCATCCTGGCGCGCCGTTCCTGCAAGTGAGCACCATCGGGTGCAACTTCGACTGCCCAGGCTGCATTTCCACGGTCACCGCCCGGGAAATGCGGCCGGACAGCCCGGCCTTGCGCCAGCTTTCCCCGGAAAGCGTGGTGGCCATGGCCGTGGCCAAGGGATGCAAGGGCATTGCTTTTTTGATGAACGACCCGCTGGCCTCCTATCAGACCTTTGTGCGCGTGGCCCGGGCCGCCAAAAGCCAGGGACTTTTGGTCGGCTGTGCCTCCAATGCCTATTTTACCGAAACGTCTTTGCAACCGCTTATCGGACTTCTCGATTGCATCAACATCGGCGTCAAGGGGATGACTGCCGCGTCGGTGCGCGCCTGCGGCGGCGGCGATCCGGGCGTGGTCCTGCGTAACATCCGGTTGCTCGTTGCCCATGGCGTGCACGTGGAAGTGGCCTGCATGGACCGCAGCGACAACCGTCAGGATACCCGGTTACTGGCCCAAACCCTGGCCGGGATATCCCCAACCCTCGTCTTGCAACTCATGCGGTTTGTCCCCATCGAATCGGCCGACCCGGCCCTCGAACCACCCATTGCCGACACCGAGGCCTTTGCCGCCGAGCTGCGCCGCATCCTGCCCTTTACCTATGTCTTCAACACCCCGGGGACGCGGGGGCTGGATACGGTTTGCCCCGCGTGCGGCGAGACCATCGTTCACCGGGACTTCTACGGCCCCATGGGTGCACGCCTGCTCTCGCTGGCCCCGGGCGTGGCCGACAACGCCGTGGCCTGTGCGCGCTGCGGCAGCGACCCGGTCATCAAGGGCCCTGTCTCCCCCCCGGCCTTGCGGGAAGGAGCCTTCCAGGGCGGCTATCCATTTACCCGGGGGCTTGAGATCGTCGAATCCATGTGTCTGGCTATGGGCGCAACCACCCAGGCCCAGGTGGTCGGGGTCTGGGAACATCTGCTGGCAAAGCGTATGCTCCCGCAACTGCACCAGGACATCCAAACCATTGACGGCTATTTCAGACTCATCCGGCACTTCGGCGACGTGCTCGGTCGCAACGACAAGGCTGCTTGGTTGGTTGACTATTTAGCGACCATGATCGCCCCGGTGCTGGCCAACGACATTCCCCCCGCGTGCCGGCCTCGAACCTACTACGCCATGGGCAAACCGCTTTTTGCCATCAAAGGGGACCGTTTCGAAAATCACCTGGTCGGCGTCGCCGGGGGGAACAGCGTCAACACGTCTCTCGAACTGGAAGGCAGGCCCGGCATTACCATTCCGGCGGCAACCTTCAAACACCTCGACCCGGAGGTCATTTTCATTTCCTCATTTATATCCAACGATCCCAAAGCGTTTTGCCAGGAGTGCAGGGAATCCGGGCTCGATGTGTCAGCGGTGCGTTCCGGTCGCATACATACTGCGCCTATTCCGACCAGCGATTTCGGCGCGCCCAAATGGGTGCTTGGCCTGCGTTATCTGGCCAACATGCTCCATCCGGACCGGTACTCATTCGATATCGAAAAGGATGCGCGCGACTACCATCGCCATATTTTCGGGCAGGATTTCCCGGTCGCCACGATCAACCGTTCCTTTGCCAAACCGAACCGATTCTGGCGCTTCACCGAGGTTGCTCCCAGCGCTGCCGGTTGACCTGCTCGTGTCGCATTCACAAAAAATATTTCTGTTTTTGTGAATAAAAACAATAAATTCAAGCCTCGGCGCTTGGAAAACCATCATTGAAATGACCGAACACAGCACGAGGGCATGGCGCCGCCCCTGGAGTGGAAAAGGTGCTCCTGGGCTGGTCAAAGATTGTAGACGCACGTGTTCCTGACTGGCGCGAACCGGAATGTTTCGACCAACAGCAGGTGAATACCGGTCTTGTGTTTGTTCAAGGGAACTTGGGCGCTTAGGCCCGATCAGCCCAGGGCAAAGCGGATGGTCAGCAAGGCATGGCAGGGCTCTGGCCGGCCCTGTCGCTTGGCCGGGTAAAACGTCGAGGCCTTGATGGCCCGCAGGGCCTCCTCCACGAACTCAAGTCCGGTGTGTTCGACCACCGAAACATTTCGCAATACGCCTTCGGCATCGATCTCCAGGCGAAGGCGCACCTTGCCCTCCTGGCCTGTCCGCCTGGCGGCGTCGGGATAGCGCAACGGCGAACGATGCCGGAACGTCGGCCCGTCTCCCCGGCCGAATTCGCCGACATACATTCCGCCGTGCCCCTGGCCGTCGCCGTTGCCCCCAGGGCCGGCCCCGGGAGTCAGACCTTTGCCCGGCCCCTCGCCCAAACGTCCCTGTCCGTTGCCTTCCCCGGCATTCGCCCCGGAGCCCGTGCCTGTCGCCGAGACATGCCCGGCCTCGGTCTCAGCCGGTTGGGCCGACGGCGGCCCGGCTGGCTGTGCTCTGGCCGCCACTGCTTTGGGGTGGGCCTTCGTCGTGGCTCGTGGTTTGGGCGGCGGGGTCCGACGGTCGAGATCGGGCGTGGGCACGGCCGGCGGCTCAGGGATCGGCTGGGGTGTTGGCTCGGCCGGCGGATCGGTTTCAGTCCGGGCACTGGGTTGCGAAGTTGGCGCGGCAGCTTCGACAGACGTGGCGGCTTCGGTGGGGGAAACCGCCGTGGCCGTTCGGGCCGCGCCGTCCAAACCACTGTCCTGTCCGTCGCCGCCGACCGGACCGCCGCCGTCAAGCCCTCCCAGGTCGAAATGCCCAATGACCGCCAAGGGCGGTTCTGGCGCCGGGCCGGCAAGCACGGCGCAGACGACCAGCGCAGCCGCAACCAGTCCGTGCAGTCCGGCTGAAGCCAACAGCCCGGGCCACCACCGCGCGCCGGCAGCCGGCCTGTCAGGTCGTTCCAGCAGGCAATCCCGGAGGACGGCTGGGTCGAGAGTAAAGGCCCAGGCGGCTTGGGATGCAGACCCCGGCCAGGAGCGCAACTCTGGGGAGACGTCGCCTAGCCCTGCCGGATCGGGAACAGGCGCGTTGGCATCATGGCTGAGCTGCATGGCATTCATCCAGTGTCACGAAAGTTTTTAAAACAGCGACAGTACATTCTGCTACGCCAGCGATCACGGACAAACATTGAAACGTGATCTATTGCAGTAATTGAAATTCTTGTCTATTAAGTCCGCAGTGTCAAGCATGAGCCCGTTCTTTTAGCAGCCACAACCGGTCTCATGTTTTGCTATACACAATCATACACTCGCCAGAATACTCAACACAGTATTCTGTTGTTTGAAATTGCCGTGACAGTATAAAGAGCAATGGACTCTGTGCCGTGTGTTTCGCTGCCAGCCTCGGCAGGCCTCAGGGGAAGCCTCTCTCCTGCGGCCGCTGATTCCGGCGTTTGCGGCTCGGAATCCGGTTCCAAACACTGTCCCGACGACAGGCAAAAAGAGCGAAGAACGGACGTCGTGTCCAAAGCAGGCGATGGAGCAACACGCAAGGGGGGATTATGAGAGGGATTGTTGGCTTGGCCATTTCGGCGATTTTGGCCCTGCCGCTGCCGCTTTTGGCCGCTGGACCGGACAAAGGCGACGCCGCGAACCATGAGATGGATGAGATGGTGGTCACGGCCACCCGCACCGAAGAACCGCTCAAGAGCATACCCGGCCGGGTCGAGGTCATAAGCCGCGAGGATCTCAAAGAAATGCCCGTCCAGACCGTGGACGAGGCCCTCTCCTACATCTCCGGGGCGCACCTGGAACGGGCCAACGGCCCCTACAGCTTCAAGTCCACCCTGACCCTGCGCGGTCTTGGCAACGAGCAGGGACGCACGCTGGTTTTACTTGACGGCGTGCCCATGAACTCCTCGGACATGGGCGACGTCAACTGGAACCGGATCAACATGGAAGATGTCCAGCGCATCGAAATTCTCAAAGGGCCGGCGGCCTCCATTTACGGCAACAACGCCATGGGCGGCGTCATCAACATCATCACCCAAAAGCCCACCAAAATTGCCGAGGGCCGCGTCTCCACCCAGTATGGCACCTATGACGACTGGCAGTTGCGCGGCATCGCCGGATTTCGCACCGCCGAGGAAAAAAAGGGCCTGTGGGGCCGGGTATCGGCCTTTTACCATGATTCCCCAGGCTACAAAAACGTTCCGAGCGACGAGCAAACCCGGTACACCGTGAAGAACTACATCACGGAAAAGACCATCAACGGCAAAGTTGGCTGGGACTTTAACGAGTCCAATAGCCTTGAGTTGCAGTATACAAAGGATAATCAGAGCGTTGGCGAAGGCAAAGAAATCTTTGCCTACAACGGCGTGCATCGCGCCTACGACACCGGGGCCTGGCAGGGACGGCTGAACCTCGGCTACGAAGGCTGGACAGGACTCATAAACGTCTACTTTAACGACACCAATTACGATCGGACCCAGGAAAGCATCACGGATTCCAGCGACGTACAAAAGTACATCGATTCCTACAGCCGCACCGACTCCAAGGTCAATCGCCAGGAACTCGGCGTCATGACCAACGTCTCCCGGGTCTGGGGGCCGCACACCTTCACCGCCGGCTTCGACTACCGTGACGGCCTGATGGACGGCACGGACTACTCCCGCACCGGCACCATCACCTTTGCCACGGATTACGGTAAGATCCGCACGCTGGGCGGCTTTCTCCAAGACCAGATGCGTTTTCTCGACGACAAGCTGATCTTCCTGGCCGGGCTTCGTTACGACAACGCCACCACCTATGACGGCCGCTACGACACCAACATCAGTTCGCTGAACTCCTATACCAGCAATTATTCCGACCACACCTGGGACCAGTGGAGTCCGCGCGCCTCGGCCAAATACTTCTTCATGGACAATTTAAGCGCCTACCTGTCCTATGCCCATGCCTTCCGGGCTCCGCTGCTCGACGACATGTACCGCACCGGCAAGATGAAGGGCGGCTACAAAATATCCAACCCGAGCCTCGGACCGGAAAACCTCGATACATTCGAAGTCGGATCCGACTACCAGCCCCTGGACAACCTGAAGCTGTCCGGTTCAGGCTACTTCTCTGTGGGCCATGACTTCCAGTACTACGTCAACGTATCCAAGGGCATAAGCCAGAAGCAAAACGTCGGCGAAGTCCAGATCTGGGGCATGGAACTCAATGCCGAGTACGATCCGTTCAAGTTCATGGACATCGACGTGCTCAAGAAATTCTCGCTCTTTGCCAACTACACCTTCAATGATTCCCGGATCACCGATTTCCCCGGCCGGCCGGATCTGGTCGGGAAACTGCTCTCCTATACGCCGCAGAACTCGGCCAACGTCGGATTTACCTGGCTCAACAAATACATCAACAACAAGTTGGCCGTGCAGTATGTCGGTGAAATGTACAGCGACGACATCAACACCAGCAACACCACAATATCGCCCCATGCCTTGCTCAACGGCAAGATATGGCGCAATCTCGATTTCTTTGAATACGGCGAGCACATGGAGCTGTCCCTGTCGGCCCAGAACATCCTGGACCACCGTTATATCGATTATCGCAATTCCAATGGAGAAAACCCCGGCCGGATGCTCTTTTTGGAGCTGACGTGCAAGTTCTAAGACTCAAGGAACTGTCCACGGCCCAGGTGGTGTTTTTCGCCTCGGTCGTGGCCCTGGACTTCGGCTGGGGGCTGGTCTTCAAGACCGCCCTCCAGGTGACGGCCATCCACGAGGTGGCCCGGCTGGAGATGGTGGTCTCGGTCATGCTCATGGTCCTGGTCCGGCTGATGCTTGACCGGTTCGGCACGCTTATCTGTTTCGAACTGGCCTGGGGACTCCTGGCCGCCGTGCTTATGCCGGCGGCCGGGGGCCAGCCCGGCTTCATGAAACTGATACCGGCCCTGACCCAGGGGGTGGTGTTCGATCTCCTGTTTTCTCTGCTGCTAACCCGGATGCCTGTGGGCCGGGCCTACGTGGCCATCCTGGTCGGCGGCATCCTTGGCCCCTGCGCCGCCATGGTCGTGCGCGTGGCCATGGGGATGCCCTGGGCCACGGCCACCCAGGTCTTTTTCGGTATTTCGCTCCTCACTTCCCTCGTCATCAACGGCTTTGGCGTCTATCTGGCCCTGGTCGTCTGGAAACGGATTTCCGGGCTGCACATTGTCGCCATGCTGCGCCTGCCATGATTGCCTGTCGGGAACTGACGTTTACCCCGGTCGGCACGGACGAGCCGGTCCTGGCCGACGTGACCCTGACGATCCGGCCGGGAGAACGGGTGGGCATCGTCGGACCGTCCGGGGCCGGCAAGTCCACCCTGGGCTATCATCTGTGCGGCGCGCACCGGCTGGCCCTGGCTGGTCGCACCAAGGGCGGGCTGGTCCTTAACGGCTGTGACGGTCTGGCCGGCGCTCCGGTCGGATTTGCCGGCATCGTCGGCCAAAACCCAGAAGCCCAGCTCTTTTGCGCCACGATCAGCGAGGAAATGACCCTGGGGCTGCGGGCCAGGGGCATGGCCGAGGCCGAGTGCCGCACAGCAGCAATCGAACTGCTTGGCCTCTACGGCCTGGCCGGCCGGGCCGAGATCGCCCTGGGCACGCTGTCGCTTGGCCAGAAGCAGCTGACCGCAGTCCTGTCCATGCTGGCCATCCGGCCCAAGGTGCTGCTCCTTGACGAACCGACGAGCTATCTCGACGCGGCCACGGCCGACCGGCTCTTTGCCCATCTCGACAGGCTCAGCCGCGAAACCGGGCTGGTCGTCATGGTCATCGAGCACGATCTGGACCGGTTGTCCGGTTTCGCTGACCGCTATCTGGCACTGGAAAACGGCCGGCTCGTCTATGACGGCCCAGCCGCAGCGTTTCCGGGCAGCCGTCCCCTGCCGCCGGGCCGGCTTTCATCGCCGGCCTGGACGGCGGGCCCAGCCGTGCGCCAGGCAGCGGACGCGCCGACGCTGGCCTTTGAAGGGGTGTCTTTTGGCTACGGCACGACCGACAAGGTGCTTGACGACATTAATCTGGCCGTGCGGTCGGGTGAGGTCGTGGCCCTCATGGGGCCAAACGGTTCCGGCAAATCCACCCTGCTGCGCCTGGCCAAGGCCCTGGCCAAACCCCGGACCGGGCGCGTGGCCCTGGCTGCTGGCCTGACCTGTGGCCGCGCCGTGGGACTGATGTTTCAGAATCCCGATGAACAGATTTTTGCCCATACCGTGGCGGCAGAGTGCGGCTACTGGCTGGCCAACCTGGATATACCCGAGCCTGCCCGCACGGCCTGCGTGACCCGGGAGCTGGCCGGACTTGGGCTGGACCGGATGCTGGAGCGCTCGCCCTTTTCCTTGAGTTTCGGGGAAAAACGCCGCCTGTGCCTGGCCTCGGTACTGGTGGCCGATCCGACGATCCTTTGCCTGGATGAACCGACCACGGGCCTGGATAACGCCTCCATGGCCGTTATGGCCCAAACCGTGCTCGATCGGGCCGGCCAAGGGGCGGCCGTACTCGTGGCCACCCACGAACAGGCCTTTGCGTCCATGGCCGCCAGCCGCATTGTCCGGCTGGACAGCGGCCGCATCGTTTCCGATGTCCCCAACCCGGAGGGACGCGATGGTGCGTAGCCTGCGCCGCGCCAGCGCGGTGAGCAAATTCCTCTTTGCCGTTTCCCTGTGCGCCTATGCTTTTCTCTGTGAGGACTGGCGCATCCTGTTGGCCATTGTCGTAGCCGTATCCATCCTACTCCTGGTTTCCGGCGTCTGGGACCGCAGCGTCAGCCTGATTTTCGGCGTCTCGGTCCTGGGGCTGCCGACCCTGCTGCTCCTTTTTCTCCTGGGCGGCATCGAAAAAGCGGCCAACTGGCGCGAGGGGATGCTGCTTGGCCTGGCTTGGCTCGGAGTGTTCTCCCTGCGCCTTCTCATCGTGCTGTTGGTCGATGTCCTGGTGGTCAAGTGGACGAGTTTTTCCGACATGCTGCTGTCGCTTCGAAGCCTTGGCCTGCCGGGCAAGGCCGTCCTGTTCGTCTCAGCCTTAACCAGCCTTTTGCCGGCCATGTTCGCCATGAGCCTGCGGGTGGTGGAGGTGCAGCGGGCGCGCGGCTTTGAGGCCAAACGGCTGATGCGCCCTTCGCAGTTCCTGCCGCTTTTTGTACCGGTCTTTCTGGCCCAGATGCGCCGGGCCACGGAATTGGCCCTGTCCCTGGAACTGCGGGGTCTGGCCGGCGACCGGCCGGAGGCGGTCGTCCGCACACCCCTGAGCGTCGGAGACGCCTGTTTTTACCTTGCCGCAGTCCTGCCCTGGACGGGTTTTGCCTGGCAGTGGCTGCGCCCGGGAGCCTGAGGCAGGCCGGCCCGCAACATTTGCGGCGCTTGCCGTCCCTGTCCGTCGCCAAGGAGAAAATCAATGCCGCGTCAGCCTGGACGGAGATTGGCACCTGGGGCCATGCCATACCACGTGACGCCTGACGGTGGACCGGTCGAGTCGACCGCCGCCGCAACGCCAAAAAGGACATGCCATGCAATGCAACTACTGTGAGCGGTACTGCCGCCTCGAAGAGGGCCGGCACGGCTTTTGCCGCATGTATGCCAACACCGATGGCCAGCTTGTCGAGCGCTTCCCGGACAAGTGGTGCGCCTATGCCGTGTCCCGGGTGGAAACGATTCCCTTTTACCACGCCTACCCCGGCAGTCGGTGCATGGTGGTCGGCACGGCCGGCTGCAACCTGGATTGCCGCTACTGCGCCAATGCCTACGCGGCCAAGGAAGACCCGGCTTCCCTGACCGACATCCTGCTCGACATCGGTCCCGAACAACTCGTGGCCCTGGCCCGCAAGCAGGGGTGCCATTCCATCGTCTTCTCCATCAATGAGCCCACAGTGTCGTTGCCGACCCTGGCCCGCGTCTCCCGGGCGGCCAAGGCGGCCAACATGCCCATGGGCTGCCTGACCAACGGTTACGCCACCCCCTTGGCCACGGCCCTTTTGGGGGAGATCTTCTCGTTTATAAACGTCAGCCTCAAGGGCCTGGACCCGACGTTTTGCGGCGAATGTCTGGGCATTGCCGACAGCGGCCCGGTCGTGCGCAACATCCGCGAGCTGTCCCGGCTTTGCCACGTCGAGGTGACCACTCCGGTCATCGACGGTGAAAACGACCACGAACTGGATGCCATGGCCGCCATTTTGGCCGACATCAACCCGAACATCCCCTGGCATGTTTTCCGGTTGCTGCCGACCCACAAGATGAGCAAACGCGACTATCCCAATATCGAAGACATAAACCAGCGGCTGGAAAAACTTCGGACCAGCCTGCCCTACCTGTATTTCCACAATTTCATCGGATCCGAGTGGGTCGGCACCCGCTGTCCCGGCTGCGGCGCGGAAGTGATTACGCGCCACAGCCTGGGCTGCGGCGGGGACAAGCTCGACATGTTCCGCTGCCAGGGCAACGTCTGCCTCCAGTGCGGCGGACGCATCGCCCTGCTCGGCACGCGGGTGAACTGGAACGCTGGGGAGGTGCGCATATGAGTCTGGCCATTTTGGATGCAAGGCAGTGGCAGCAGGTGGTGGATCTACGCACCGGACATAAAATCGAAGCGACTGATTCGCCGCTCACCGGCACGGTCAAAGGCGTGCTGGCCCGTCATCCCTTTCCCGGCGACCGGGACCCGCGCGGCAACAGTTGGGTGACCGACACGGCTCTTGACCTCATAGAGCAGTACAATCCGGGCTTTGCCTTTCTGACCTATGCCCGGCAGTACTATTCCTCGCGCTATTCGCCGCTGACCGCGGCCGAGAGGACGGAGATGCGCGATGCGGCCTTTGCCGAAGTGGAACGGTTTTCTCGGGAGTCGGGCTTTACCACCGTGATTGTCGGCACGGGCGACATGACCGAGGCGGCGACCCCCATCGACCTGACAGGCCTGGACGGACTGGCCGTAGCCAGCAACTGGTCGGCCCGCTATGCCGGACTGTATGGACTTTCGCCCCGGGACATGGACCGGCTCACCGGGCATCCCGGTCTGGAGCGGGTGGCCACGCGGGAAGAAATCCTGGAGCTGTTTGGCGGCGGCCCGGAGAATGGGACCCGTCTGCCCGAACAGATGGCCGTGGCCCGGCTTGGCCACTACTTCAACACCACATCCCTTCGCCGGCTGGTCATGCTGCCGGCCCCAAGCTACTTTGTGCCGGTTTCAGCCAACCTGGAGGGCGTGGCGTCAATTACTGACGTAAAAAACGCGATCCTGGCCCGACTTGGCCGGGAAAAGGTGGCCATCGCCTTTCTGGAAGGGCTGGGCTGCGATGATTTCACAATGCCGTTTACGGCCTGCCGCAACGGCCGGAGCTGGTACTGCTACGAACCGGGCGACAGCCAGTATCTGGCCCTGACAACAGGCAGCCACCGCGTGTTTGAACACAACGGCGGCTACCGTTACTACCTCGACGACATTGAGCGCAAACCCTACCCGTTCTCAGGCTATTTCACAGCCTTGCCGTCGGGGACCATTGGCGAGGCTTATCCGGGCCGCAGTATCGCCGTTGGCAACCGCAGCATGTTCATGCACATGACCACGGGTTGCGACATCGCCTGCGAGTGCTTTGCCCGAAACCTCTACAACCAGGGGCTCATGGCCGTCATCCACCGCCAGGACAAGGCGATTGGAGCGGGTTGAGGGCATGCATAGAGAGGGCCAGGGCGATTCTGGAAGCCTAGAGGCTGATGACGGACCGCAGGCAGGAGGCCGTATGGGCGACAAGCAGGATGTTGCAGCCTTTCTGGCCATCAGCCGGGACGTCTTTGCCCCGCTATACCCGTATTATGCCGACACTTTTATCTACCAATCCGGCATCAGGCGCGGCTTGTGTCTCGACCTGGGCTGCGGCGGGGGCCAACTCGGACTGTCCGTGGCGGCTGCCAGTGCCTGTTTCGCCGTCCTGCTTGACCAGTCGCCGGCCATGCTCCAGGCGGCAGTTCGTGGCGCGGCACAACAGGGTCTGGCCAAGCGGGCCGTGCCCCTCTTGGCCGATGTCCATGCCCTGCCGCTTCAAGACGGCAGCGTCGATCTGGCCGTCAGCCGCGGTTCCCTCATGTTCTGGAAGGATCTGCCCAAGGCTTTTGCCGAAGTCCGCCGGGTTTTGTCGCCCAAAGGCCGGGCCTATCTCGGCGGCGGACTTGGGCCGCCATTGATCCGGGAAGCCATCTGCCGCCAGATGGCCGGCCGCGATCCCCGTTGGGCGCAGGGAATTCCACCGCCACGGCCGGGGACGGAACCGGAAACCCACGCCAAGTTCTTGCGGGCCGCCGGTATTGAGCACTTCACAATTACCCGTGAGGACGCTGGCCATTGGATAACATTTGGGAAATAGAGGGCACGAAGGGAAGACTCAATCTCGCCAAACTGTTGGCCGTCCGTCCCAAACGTCCCCGGACATCAGGACCGTATGCCGGCTTTGACGTTGGCAATACAGTTTTACGCGCGTCCTGAATGATTAAGTCAAAAGCATCCCCCCCGTCCAGTGAACGCAGGCAAGGCCCACCCCACTGACGACTGCTCGCGGGGTGAGCGTCACGGGAGCTTCTCGCCACCCCCTGCATGGGACAGATTTGAGAGTCATGGTTGTTGGGAAAAGGACATTTCCAACACCTGAACGCCCAAGGCCCGGGTTTCTTGCGGCAAAGGTCTCTCCTCGCCAACATTGACTCGTGAGAGGTGCAAAGACAGCTTATTCGAGCCGTTTACCGTTTGTATCAATACATTGTGGCGTGTTGCCATATTTGGATCATTCCCTTTTGGAACAGCAAATTCAGCCACTACGTGTTCGTTTAAAACAATAGATACTGTCTGATCAAAAAGAGGACTTACGAGTTGCAACGTCAATTTATACCTTGTGCCATGATCTAAAAAGTCAATATGAGTCGCTGCATCTGTCGTCCATCGGTAAACATAGTCAGGTGATGTGTTTTTTTCTAGGCCAGACAAATTATAAATATGTATATAACAAGGCAACAAGTCGTCAATAACAGTCCATTCTGGCTTCAGGCGGCACCACAAAATTGTCGTCGGTTGCGTCGCACAAGCGACATAGTCCCGATCAAGCACCTCCTGGAGCATTGGAAACACCTGATCGATTTGAAAATTCTTATCACCTCTATCAGTCTCAAGCACAACGCTGGGTGGATGTCGTTGAAATACATCCATGAATTCTTTTGGATCAACAGCCAGTCGCTTTTTATAATCAAACAAATCAGTTGTTTCCGGCATGGGCGGGACAGATCGAGTCAGCACATACAACTCATAGTGAGGATGCGTAACAAGGAGGCTGCCGTTGCCTTGCGTGCATTGTTTGAGCACATTAAGAAATGGAGTTGAAAAATCATCAAGTCCCCAAGCCGGCATGCGAACCTCGGGACTGGTCAATGCAGAGAGCGGAAAAAGCAGACTCGTGGCTGCCGTCAAGACGAGCAGTCCCTTCCGGCCACCTTCCTCCCAAAAAACCTGTAGCGCCAATCCATAAGCGAGAAAAAGAAATGGTACATATGTCAGAATATAATGAAGAAACGGCCGACCAGGCGCAATGGAGGCAAGAACGGCGACAACAAGCAAGCTTAATACCAGTAAGGCATCATGTCCTGAAGGACAAAAGTGCTGCGCTTTTCGATACAGAGGAGCATAAAAAGCTAGAGACGCCGCCACGACAAATGGAACGAACAAGGCCGTAATAAAAAGGGCAGATTCCTGTTTTGTAGCAAGACCATTCGCAACAAGATAAATAAACGTGGTGAACTTTTCGCGTATTCCTGGGGAAATCTCTGCGATATAGCCAAACTGCCAAACAAAAGATTTTTTGTAATACGCAATGACAGCTGGTTGGACAAAACTATAAAGAGCCATCCCAATAGTCGGCAAAATAGCAATTGCAATAAACAGCAAAAAATCACGCTTTTTATAATGGGAATATGTCAAAATTGCAAAAATAAAAAAAACGAATAGTATTACTAAATGTGGAATAAATTGTATCTTAAAAAAAGAAATAAATCCGAGACATAATCCTGCCAACAGGAGAGGAAGGCGTTGCAGCCGAGCCCTATAGTGCAAGAGAAAAATAGTCGCTAACAGCGGGAAAATACTAGTAATTATTTCAGCGTTGTACAAAACAAGCTGCTTTTCTCGGGTAAAAGCCACAAAGAAGAAAAAAGATAAACTGACTAATGGCGCTAGCGATGCAACACCACATTTCCTCAACAAAACCAACAAACACCAACCAGTACAAAATTGGCAAAATAAAACGAAGAGGTGAACAGAATAGCTATCAAGTGGCATTCCAAGCCAGTTGAGACCAACCAAGAGCAAGGTCATCCCCGGGCCATGTGTGCCAATAAAAACACGCCCAAAAAACTGTTCGTGCGCGAGTACAGCCAGTGCCGCAGTAATCTGTTCACTTTCGTCAGACAGAGAAGGCGAGAATAAGACAGGAAAGCGTCCAAGCAGGCACAAGGCTGACACAGCGATTCCATAGGCCATGATTGACCATGAAGATCGACGCACGCTAATCACTGCGAACAGAAGGGCCGCAATGGTGGATACGAAGGCCAACCATTGGTACAAATCAACGGAAAGAAGAGTCGCTTGTCGTAAAAAATCCATACCACGATACCCTATTGAATACTTCCCTATGCGGACAGACACTCTGCGAATACCAGCAAAATATTAGCATTAGCACTCAAACACACATGAGCCATGCAATACTTTCAGGCAAGATACACTTTATAAAAAAACCATATCTAAAAGATCATTATAATAAAAATCTATCCCAAGATCTTGCTTAGATCTACTAAAAGAAGTTATTATGTCTATAAAAATATGTAAAAAACTACAAAAACATTCTGAGCGGCAACCATGCAATAGGACTATCCCCAGCGGTAACAAAGTGACGCATGCCAATGCAGCTCAAGATCAGTGATAGAACGATACCGACAATAACATAACGCGAACGATCCATCGAATAACCAGACCAGACGATCACAGTATCTCCAGGCAATGGCTGCAAAATATCACTCTTGGCAGCCAAAAACACCATCAGCACATACCAGTGAAATATGATTTGATTGACCCATCGACCATAATCCATGCCGATACAGAATAAGACCAAGGGAAGCATCAGACAGCCTAAAAGCAACATCCTGTTCCACCAGCCGGCGGCACGAAAACGACCCAGCCCGCTCCGGCACAAGGGCAACATATAGACCAAGGGGAGTAGGGATAAGACGCCCAGAATGAGATAGTGCCAGTTGGTAGGCGACGTGCGCATCACATGAAGACTGATCGAAATGCCTTCGGCCATGGTCATGGAAAAAAAATGGAGTGCCCCTGCATCCGGAGCAAAGGTCAGATGCGGAAAAAGCGCCTCCCAAGAGGCTGCTATGGCTTGAGCGGCATTTTCAGTGCGCAGGGCGAACATAGCCAGAAATACCATTGCCGGCACGACGACGAGCGTAGCCCCCTGCAAAACTGTTTCCAGCCGACGCAGGCCCCTCGAGTCGGACAGCCTGAGGATAACCAAGTAAAAAGGAATAAAAAAGACGACGAGTTCATGGACAAGGCTCACGAAGAGCAACAAGATGTTAAGCCCCACATACCGCGCCACAAGTCCTCGCCTCCCAGGATTCTCACGCCATGCAGTCAAAGCCGCGTCAACGAGAGCCATGTACAACACCATGGCCACTATTTCTTTGCGACCAAACACGCCATAATCCCAGATCCAGAAAGCAAAAAGTCCTGGAGAAAAGACAAAAAGCAGTATCATAGCCATATCCATGAACCGGAAAAGCCGCACTGCAAACCACACGAAGGCCAAATACAAAACAGTCAACACAATAGCCGAGCTCCACAAGGGAGTAATCATCGGCCACAGGCGCAGAACAACTTCGCCAAATGCCCCTCGCCGAACAAAGCCCCCTTGGTAATTGATAAGAAGTTCGGACCAGACATATCCTGTCGGGTAAGATTCTAGCAACTTACTCAGATCGAAAGCAATGGAAGCCAACATGATGGCGACGACAAGTCCAATGGTCCAATGTCGCGCAATAGGCCCAGAGATTCTCATAGTATGAATGATTCCATAGGTCGAAGTAACATGTCATTGAGACAATCGAACTCTTTAACAAACACTCATGCAAGCATCAATATCTGGATGAATTTGCAACCATCTAAATGAGATTATTGAAACAAACAAATGAAGCACCGAAAAAGGTAGCCGATACTGACAGACTTGAGCAACAGCCCATGCTGCTATCAAATCACGCTACACACACAACAATACTATATCATTAACTAAGTTACAGGACGCATGTAATGAACGAATTAGAGCGTACAGTTGTACAATTGCAAAAAGCTAAATTTATCGCATCACAAAATAATTAATTCTCCACTAAAAAATGCTCAAGTAGCATTAAAAGCGAGATCTCGACAGCAACAACTACTAATTGGTATAGACAGAAAGTTCAGCACAGACTGGAAGTAAAGAAGATATGTCACGTGTTTTTTTGTTCTCTCATAAAGTCAAACAACCTAGCAACAGTATCTTGGCACAGCGAGCGAACGAACGTCATACATAGTATTAGCATATACAGCCAACACTGCCGCCATCATTGCGTTAAAAGAACTTATCCATTACGTGTAAAAAGTATAAAACTCCAAGCAAGCAAATATCACAGCTTTTGATTTCAGTCTTTATCTCATGCCGATGTCATTCAGGTACCTCCAGCCCGTGCAATGTTAGTTCACTTACTCCAGCAAAAAACAGCTCACACTGCTCAAATCAATGCGCTAATCAATAAAAACAAATAAACAATTCCTTACCTGCAATTATTTCTTGAATTAATCAAAATTCACACGTTCTTTTTCGACAACAAGGGGCCGTGCTAAAACTTGTGTGTGGATGGAGCCGACATATTCGCCAACAACTCCGAGGAAAAACAACTGTACTGACCCGAAAAAGAACATTCCAACGATAACAGGTGCCATTCCAACGGCAAAAAAATCCCAAAACAATAATTTATAGACGAGATAACCGATTGCGACTAAAATACTAATGGCCGACATCAAAAATCCGAACATCGTTGCCAGCCGAAGCGGCACTTTAGAATGGTTGGTGATTCCCAACATCGCCATGTCATAGAGGGTGTAAAAATTGTTGTGTGTTATGCCGCCACGACGGGGAGGTTTGACGAATTCTACCAACGCGGCTTCATGCCCGAGCTCAGAAATAATACCTCTGAGATATGGGTATGCATCGCCAAGAACCCTCAATTCCTCCATGACCGTACGATCATAAAGACCAAAGCCTGTAAAATTTTTTGTGATGCTCACGTCAGACAGGATGGCCAGCAACTGGTAATACTTCTTACGAAGAAATCCCATAATCGGGGAATTTATTTCCTGTTTCTTTATGGCCAACACGAGTTTATAGCCGGCCTCCCATTGGCGAATAAAATCCACCAATACTTCCGGAGGGTCCTGAAGATCCGAGGCCATCAGAACAACAGCATCACCTCGAGCCTGCAGCATACCATAAAAAGGAGAACGGATGTGCCCAAAATTTCTCGCGTTGACAATTAGTTTAACCCGCTTGTCCACAGTGCACAACTGCTTAATCAGCGCGACAGTTGTATCCCGCGAAGCATTATCAATATAAATATGCTCATAGTCATAATTAGGAAAATGAGTAGAAAATATTAAGCGAATTCTCTCATAAAGGAGGTGTACATTCGCTTCTTCATTATAACATGGTGTAACAACACTGATTAACGGCATATATCTTCCTTGGCGGTTTGATTGCGGTACGAAATCAATGAACGGTTCACGGCCTGGCGCAAATCAACGCGCACATATAATCCGAGTTCCTGGCGGGATCGATCGATATTTGGCACATAGCGCGAAGGCAAACGTGAAGGATCTGGTTGTTTAGCCGTCGTTACGACTATTCCGCCTGCTGTTTCGGCCATGACTGCAGCAAGCTCACCAATGGAAACGGCTTCGTCAGACCCTACATTGTAAGCCCTGCCTGATGCACCGCGAAGCAAAATTGTGAAGAGCCATTCCACGAGATCTGTGGGATACATATAGGAGCGATATGGCGTACCATCCCCTTGAATGCGGATGGGGCCACCGCGCAAGACATCGGCCAGAAAATTTCCTGCGGCAAAATGCCTGTCCAATGGCAAGAATGGACCGAGAAAGGCAAACGGCCGGGCGATAGGGATGACCAACCTCCCCTGCGCCGCAATTGTTGCGCACATAAATTCTGCCACGCATTTCCCCATACCGTATGCATTGCCGGAAACCAGTGGGTCTGGCCGCCCCTCGAAGGTCTCAGCCATGGAGACCATATCCTCGGGCTGGCGGCCGTAGACGGCTCCAGAACTCACGCACAGCAATCGCCGGGTCTGGCTGCGTTGAGCGTACTCCAGGACCCGTCGGGTACCCTCGACAATAGTATCGAACATAACCAGGGGCGCGTCATGATTGAGGGCGGCGCTGGCTTCGGCAGCGGCGTGGATAATGTAATCGACGGGCTGCGTGGGGAAATCAAAATTTC